>JANNWK010000768.1:0-10359 GCA_031408355.1 Myxococcales bacterium | reverse complement strand
CCTGTCAAATCGCGAGCCACCCCATCCCATCTCCACGGAGTGATGGCGGTCGCCCCGCTCGGTGACGGGGATGACACGGTGGACGTGACCCGCCATCACTCCGTGGTCGAGCCATTGGGGAGAGGAGAGCCTCTCTTTGGTTCGGACCAGGCTCGGCGAAAGAGGGAGGCGCGCCTCAGCGCCCTTACACACCACAACGCAAGGGGCGCGCCTCCCTCTTGGGCGAGCAAGCGCGCCGCCAAGACCTGCCACCCGGCTCTACACTGTCCACGGCGCGCTCCCAGCTACGAGGTTCTCGGCCCCGCCTTTGCCTTGCCCGAAGCCCCTCCCGCTCCCGAAACCGACCCCGCAATCCGGAACGCGCTAGCGCGGGGCCACTTCTATGGATCGACAGTGCCGTTGCTGGCGCGGTCGTGTGCAGCGTGCGGGCCCGCCGGGCAGGCCACTCCCGTCGCGCCAATGCAGTGTCGCTGGAATGCGACGGGGTCGCTTTTCCGAGGCGCTCGAGCGGCGCCATGAAACAAACCCGACATATTGGCGACGTCTCGGAGATCCAAGCTGCGAGTTTGGATAGCCTGCAAGACCCAACGCGATGAAATTCGACGACTATGACCCGCAGACGGGTCCGTTCTTCGACGAGATATTCGAAGCTCCTGGCTGCCCCCGCGCAGGTTGCCTACCGCTCGTCAGCGGTATCAATGGACTGCCGGCGGGAGAACTGTCGGCTCGCCAGACCGCGGCAGAGCGCGCGCTGCTCAGCATGGGCATCACCTTCACGCTCAATGGCGAGGGGGAGCGCATCTTCCCCTTCGACATCATTCCCCGGATCATATCGGCCCCCGAGTGGGAGCGGCTGGAGGCGGGGTTAAAGCAGCGCATTGAGGCGCTCAATCTGTTTATCGCCGATGTGTACGGCGACCAGAAGATCATGAAGGACGGTGTGGTCCCCGAAGAGTTGGTCAAGACGTGCGCCGACTACCGTTCCCAGTGCGAGGGCTTGAAGCCGCCCCGCGGGGTGTGGTGTCACGTGACCGGGTCCGACCTCGTGCGCGACAAGAGCGGGACGTTCTTCGTCCTTGAGGACAACCTGCGTTGCCCTTCTGGGGTGAGCTACTTGCTCGAGAATCGTCAGGTCCTCAAACGCACGTTCCCACGCATTTTCGAGAGTCTGCGGGTCAGGCCGGTAGACGACTACCCAAGCCGACTCCTGGAGACGCTCCGCTACCTAGCGCCGGACGCCGTGTCTGATCCTCGCGTCGTGGTGCTCACGCCCGGACGCTACAATAGCGCCTACTATGAGCACGCGTTCCTCGCCCAGCAGATGGGGGTCGAGCTGGTAGAACCGCCCGATCTCATCGTGCGCGACGGCTTCGTTCAAATGCGGACCACCGCCGGCCTGCAGCGCGTGGACGTGGTCTACCGGCGCGTGAGTGACGATTTTCTCGATCCGCAGGTGTTTCGGCCGGACTCGCTACTCGGGGTTCCCGGGCTGTTCGACGTTTACGTGCGGGGCCGAGTGGCGCTGGCAAACGCTCCAGGGACGGGCGTGGCCGACGACAAAGCCGTCTACCGCTATGCCGAGCAGATCATCAAGTATTATCTCGATCAAGACGCCATCATTCCCAACGTGCCAACGTTCGTGTGCACGGTGCCCGATGACATGCGCTACGTGCTCGCCAATCTGGACAATCTGGTCGTGAAGGCCACCGACGGCGCGGGCGGCTACGGAATGCTGGTGGGGCCGCATTCGACGCAGACCGAGCGCGTCGATTTCGCGGAGCGCATCAAGAAGAACCCGCGCGGATACATCGCTCAGCCGACGCTAGCGCTCTCGCGCGTTCCGACCATCATCGGCGATCAAATCGAAGGGCGGCACGTGGACCTTCGACCCTACGTGCTGTACGGCCAAAGCATCCACGTAAGTCCCGGCGGGCTCACGCGCGTCGCGCTCAAAAAGGGCTCGCTTGTCGTCAACTCTTCCCAGGGTGGCGGAAGCAAGGACACTTGGGTACTGGACTCCTGATGCGGAAATTTCCCCAATGCTGAGTCGCGTGGCCGCAGCCATTTACTGGGCCAGCCGCTATGTGGAGCGCGCTGAGAACGTCGCGCGTTTCATCGACGTCAGCCTGAATCTCATGCTCGAGAGTTCGCGGCAAGGAGATCGCGATTGGGCTTCGCTCGTCCAGACCACCGGCGATCAGACCTGGTTTCGAGAGAAATACGGCGAGGCGACGCCGGCCAGCGTCACGCAGTTCCTGACGTTCGACGACGAGTATCCAAGCTCGATTCTTTCGAGCGTGGCGCGCGCGCGTGAGAACGCGCGCAGCGTGCGTGACGTTATTTCGCGTGAGATGTGGCAGGAACTCAACGAGTTCTACTTGATGGTGGTGCAGGCGGCGCGCCCCGGGGTGCAGCCCGAGGACATGATCGACTTCTGCGCTCGCGTGAAGCGCGCGGGGATCTACTTCGAAGGCGTCACCAATGCCACGCTCTCGCGCGGCGAGGCCTTTCATTTTGCCCACCTAGGACGCATGCTCGAGCGGGCCGACAAGTCTTCGCGGATTCTGGACGTGAAGTACTTCCTCTTGCTGCCAACGCAGACGCAGACGCAGAACGGTCTGGGCAGTACGATCGATCAGCTGGGCTGGACCGCGCTTCTCAACTCGGCGAGCGCACTGCAAATGTATCGCCAAATGCACCACGTCACGACGCCGGCGGCCGTGTCGGAGTTTCTGCTGCTCGATCGCAATTTTCCGCGCAGCATCCTGCGCTGCGTGCGCAAGGCGCAGGAGAGCCTGCACGCTATCTCGGGCGCGCCGCTGGGGACGTTCAAAAGCGAGGCCGAGCGCGTGCTTGGTCGGCTCCGTTCCGAGCTGGATTACGCGGAAATCGAGCGGATCATGGCCGAAGGGCTGCACGAGTACCTGGATTCCATCCAGGAGCAGCTCAACGCTACGGGCAGCGCCATTCAAGAACAGTTTTTTCAGATTTAGGCCGGCCAATCTCGCTCGTCGTTTAGGTGGAACCCATGGCTAGTCGCTTCGCCCTCAGTCACAAGACGATCTACCGCTACGCGGAGCCTGCGCTGCTCTCTCCGCAAGTCGTGCGACTGCGGCCTGCGCCGCACACGCGCACGCCGGTGCTCAGCTACTCGCTTCGCATCGAACCCGCTGAGCATTTCCTGAATTGGCAGCAGGACCCTCAGGGTAACTTTCTGGCGCGCGTGGTGGTGCCTGAACGTACGCGCCAGTTTTCCGTAAGCGTGGATTTGGTGGTCGATCTTGCGGCTATCGATCCATTTGATTTCTTCCTAGAGGAGAGCGCGGAGAAGTATCCGTTCGGCTATTCAGCCCAGCTAACGCGCGAGCTGGCTCCCTACCTCGTCAAGGGCGAGCGTGCTGCCGCTTTTCGCGAGCTGATGGCGAAGGTTGACCTCCGCTCGCGCCGGACGGTGGACTTCCTCGTCGACGTGAATCGCGTCGTCCGCGAGGCGGTGGCCTACGTCATTCGCATGGAGCCGGGTGTGCAGACGCCCGAGGAGACCCTGCAAAAGGGCCAAGGATCCTGCCGAGATTCGAGCTGGCTGCTCGTCAACGTGCTCCGCGACTTGGGCATCGCCGCGCGCTTTGTCTCGGGCTATCTGATCCAGCTGGTACCTGATCAGAAGCCGCTCGAGGGGCCGACCGGGCCCGAGGCGGATTTCACGGACCTGCACGCGTGGTGCGAGGCCTACGTTCCGGGAGCCGGCTGGATAGGGCTCGATCCCACCTCGGGTCTACTCGCTGCCGAGGGTCACATCCCGCTGGCGTGCTCGCCAGAGCCCTCCTCGGCTGCGCCTATCGAGGGTGGCCTGTTCGGTGAGGTCAAGACCGAGTTCACGGTCACGATGGCCGTGGCTCGCGTCGTCGACCGCCCGCGCGTGACCAAGCCCTACACGGACGAAGAATGGCGCGCGCTGCTGGCCTGCGGAACGCAAGTGGACCAGGCACTCTCGCTCGCCGACGTGCGACTGACGATGGGCGGGGAACCCACCTTCGTCAGCAGCCGTGAGCCCGATGCTCCGGAGTGGAACACCGAAGCGCTCGGGGGCTCCAAGCACGAGCTGGCCGACAAGCTGCTGCGGCGCCTGCATGACGCCTGGAAGCCGGGCGGATGTCTGATGCACGGCCAGGGCAAGTGGTACCCAGGGGAGCCGCTGCCGCGTTGGGCACTTTCCTGCTATTTTCGCCACGATGACGTGCCGATCTGGCGCGATCCTGAACTGTTCGCGGAGAGCGGCCGGGACTACGGGCACGGGGCGCCGGACGCCGAGCGCTTCGTAAGGCGGCTCGGGGAACTGCTGTCGCTCAAGCAGCCCGGGACGATGCCGGCCTACGAAGACACCTGGTACCACCTGTGGCGGGAAGCGCGCCTGCCGACGAACGTGGATCCGCTCGACTCGCGGCTGGATGACGAGCAGGAGCGCGCACGACTCACGCGGATCTTCCGGCAGGGGCTCGGGAGCGTGGTCGGCTATGTGCTGCCACTGGCCCATGACGGCGCCTGGCTGAGCGGTCGCTGGTTCTTGCGCGACGACCGGTGCTTCTTGCTCCCCGGCGATTCACCGGCTGGCTTTCGCTTGCCCGTGGCGTCGCAGCCCTGGGCGCCTGCTTCGGAGCGCCAGGCACCACCCGCGCCCGATCCGTTCCACGAGCGCGCGTCGTTGCCGGCCCAGCACAGCTTTCCGATCGCTGGGCGCGCCCAGGCGGAGGTTCGCGCAGCTGCGCCCGGCAAGTTCGAGGCGGGCACGAGCGTCGTGCGGACGGCGCTCGTGGTTGAGTCTCGCGCTGGAATTCTGCGCGTTTTCATGCCGCCACTGGCGACGCTGGAGGCGTACCTCGAGCTCGTCGGTGCCGTGGAGAACGTCGCGCGCGAGTTGTCGCTGCCCGTTTGGCTTGAGGGCTACGCACCCCCCGAGGACCCGCGGCTTGGCAACTTCAAAGTGACTCCGGATCCAGGAGTTATCGAGGTCAACGTGCCCTTCGTGCGTTCCTTCTCGGAGCTCGTGGCGCAGACCGAAACGCTCTACGAAGCGGCTCGCGGGGAGGCGCTCGTCGCTGAAAAGTTCGAGGTGGACGGCGCTCACATTGGTTCCGGCGGCGGCAATCATTTCGTGATGGGCGGAGCCACGCCCGCCGATAGCCCCTTCTTGCGTCGCCCTGATCTACTGGCGAGCCTGATAGCCTTCTGGCACAACCACCCGTCCCTCTCGTACCTGTTCTCGGGTCGCTTCATCGGCCCGACCTCGCAGGCGCCGCGGACGGACGAAGCCCGCCAAGATTCGGTTTACGAGCTCTCGCTCGCCATCTCTCAGCTACCGCCACGCGCCGTGGAGTGCCCGCCCTGGCTCGTGGATCGGCTTTTCCGGCATCTCTTGGTCGACGTCGCCGGCAACACCCACCGCACCGAGATTTGCATAGACAAGCTGTACTCGCCGGACAGCGCGAGCGGCAGGCTTGGGCTCGTCGAGTTGCGCTCCTTCGAAATGCCGCCGCATGCGCGGATGTCGAGCGCGACGCAGCTCTTGATTCGCGCGCTCTTGGCCAGCTTCTGGGATGAGCCTTACCAGCAGCCGCTCGTGAAGTGGGGCACGCAGGTGCACGACCGCTTTCTGCTTCCCTACTTCGTCGATCTGGATTTTCAGGACGTACTGGCTGAGCTGGGGCGTCGCGGGATCGAGCTTGACTCAGCTTGGTTCAAGCCCCACTTCGAGTTCCGCTTCCCGGTGCTGGGCAGCGTGGTGAAGGATGCCACGCTGCTGGAGTTGCGGGCCGCGCTGGAACCTTGGCACGTGCTTGGAGAGGAGAACGCAGGCGGCGCTCAGGCCCGCTATGTGGATTCTTCGCTAGAGCGGGTACAGCTTCGTGCCTTCGGCATGGTACCGGAGCGGCACTTGGTCGCGGTCAACGGGGTCGAACTGCCCTTGACGGCGACGGGGACGCGCGGCGAGTACGTCTGCGGCGTGCGCTATCGCGCCTGGCAGCCGCCTTCGTGCCTGCACCCGACCATCGGGATCCACGGTCCGTTGCGCTTCGATCTGTACGACCGCCGCAACGAGCGTTCGATCGCCGGGGGCACCTACCACGTTGTACACGAAGGCGGCCGTTCGGCCTCTGACCGACCGGTGAACGCCGTTGCGGCCGAGGGGCGCAGGGTGGCGCGCTTCAATGCTTTTGGGCACTCCCAGGGCGTTTTTCGGCCTAAGCCCGCGCGAGTGAACCCCGACTTCCCGATGACACTCGATCTGCGCTGGATCCAGTGATCCCGCCGCCGCATCGACAGCGCCCCCCGTCTTCGCCTACAAATGGCGGCGTGGAGTCGTCGCGCCCCGGAAGCCTCTCTAGCATTCCGCCCGCGCGAGGCACGGCCGGCTTTGACGAGTTCCGCGACCGGGCGGGAGCGATTCGGCTTCACCAACAGCCATTGGCGGAGTTCCTGGAGAGTCGTGATCAGAAGGCGCTGGAGGAGCTGGGGCGCGTGGTCCGCCAGCGCATCACCCAGCAGGAGGTCACCTTCAACATCCTCGGAGTGCCGGAAGGCACCAACCGACCTTGGCAGCTCGACGCAGTGCCGCTGGTCCTGGCTCGCGCCGAGTGGCTTGAGCTCAGTCAAGGCTTGCGTCAACGCGCGCGCCTGCTCAACGCGCTGCTGGGTGACTGCTACGGCCAGCAACAGCTGCTGAGGGACGGCGTGTTGCCACCGGAGCTGGTGCTTGGCCATCCAGAGTTCTTGCGCGCCTGCCACGGTTGGCGGCCACTCGGCGGCGAGTGGCTGCAGCTGTACGCCGCCGACGTCGCGCGCGACCCTTCGGGACGATTTTGCGTGTTCTCGGACCGAGCCCAGGCCCCGACCGGAGCCGGCTACGCGCTGGAGAATCGCTTGGTGCTGGGGCGGACGCTACCCGAGCTATTTCGCTCGTACCGCGTCGAGCGAGTCGCTGGCTTCTTTGCCAAGGTCCGGCGCGCGGTGGAGAGCTTGGCACCCGCCGGCACGCGTGGACAACCTCGAGTGGTGCTGCTCTCGGCCGGCGCGCGCGATGAGAGCTCCTTCGAGCACGCCTATCTGGCTCGCTACCTAGGCTACGAGCTGGTCGAGGGACGCGACCTCAGCGTCCGAGGCGGCTTCGTCTACCTGAAGACCCTGTCGGGCCTGCGGCGCGTTGACGTTGTGCTCCGCCGCATCGGCGACGTTTGGTCGGATCCGCTTGAGTTGCGCGAAGACTCGCCTAGCGGCGTTACCGGTCTCACGTCGGCGGCGCGCGCCGGCAACGTCGGCCTCGCCAACCCGCTCGGCGCCGTGCTGGCAGAGACTCCCGCCATTAAGGCGTACCTGCCGGCTTTGTGTCAGTACCTGCTGGGCGAGGCGCTGCTGCTCGATTCTGTGCCGACCCTGTGGTGTGGTGATTCGGAATCGCTCGTCGAGGTGCTGAGCGACCTGGACGCCTTCGTGATCAAGCCGGCCTTTGCCGACCGTCGCGGCGAGCCCCACGTGCCCGCACAGATGGCCACGGAAGCTCGACGTGAGCTTTTGGAACGCGTGCGTGCCCATCCTGGGGCTTTCGTGGCCGAGCGCTGGCCGGAGCTGTCTGTCTTGCCGGTGCTGGACAAGGGCGAGCTGTCGACGGGCGTCGTGACCTTTCGCTCCTTCCTGGTGCGCGACGGCCAGGACTACGACGTCATGCCGGGTGGGCTTGCCCGGATCAACGAGGCGCCCGACGGTCTTTTCCTTGCCATCAAGAGCAACGCGTTCAGCAAGGACGTGTGGATCCCGTCCGAGCCCGGCAGCGCTGAGCCTCAGCTGCCAGCGATGCCGGACTCCCGCGTCGACCTTCAGCGCGGCGGGCTCGATCTGCCAAGTCGTCTGCTGGACGATATCTTTTGGCTAGGACGTTACGTCGAGCGCGTGGACGCTACGGCGCGCCTGGCTCGCGCGGGCTTTGAGCGCATTGGCTCCGAGGCTGGTCCGGATTCGCCTCTCGTGCTTGGGGCGATTGTCGACACCCTGCGTCGCGTTGGTGTCCTGCCCGCCACGGCGGCCGGCCCTGCCGGGGCCGCTTTGCCCGCACACGACGCCACATCGCCCGAAGCCTTGCTCTACGGCCTTGTGGTCGATCGCACCGCGCCGGGCGGCTTGCCCTCGATGCTTGAGCGCATCCACGGGCTCACGCTGAGCGTACGCAGTCGTCTTTCGCGCGACGCCTGGCACGTGCTGCGGCGCCTGACGCGCACCTTGTCGGCTCGCGACAGCTCGAGCGTCACCAGCCCGGGTATGGCTATCGAGCTGTTAGATCAGCTCATTTTTGGCCTGGCGGCTGTCAGCGGCACAACGCTCGACAACATGGTGCGTGGGCACGCCTGGACGTTCCTGGACCTCGGGCGCAGGGTCGAGCGCGGCGTGTACATGCTGATGCTGCTCCAGTCCTTCCTTGCTCCAGGCGCGACTCGTTTACACATGGAAGCGCTGCTCGAAGTGGCTGATAGCCTGCTCACGTATCGGGCGCGCTACCTGTCGAGTCTTCAAGCTGCCCCGGTGGTTGACTTGTTGCTTACTGACTCCACGAACCCTCGCTCGGTGGCCTTCCAGTTGGAGCTCGCCAAGGAGCACTTGCGGCGCTTGCCGGGCCGCGTGGGGGTCGTCCGCAGCTTGGCGGAGCGTCGCGCGATTACGCTCGAGAGCAACTTGCTGACGGCTGACGTGGAAGAGGCGTGCGCGGGGGACGGCGCCGGGCTCCGGCAGCTGCTCGAGGAGTCGACGACGCTGTTCTGGCAGCTTTCGGACGATATTAGCGGCAGCTTCTTCTCGCACCTCTCGAAGGAACGAGCCGTCTCTCCTCCCCATTGGGTGAACGAAGACCTGGAGGCCACATGAGGCGCTACCGGGTCTCGCACACCACGCGCTACGAGTACGAGAGCCCGGTGCTACACGCCACCCACGTGCTCCACCTTCAGCCACGCAGCCTGGCTCAGCAGCGCGTGCTCGAGAGTCGAGTCGTGGTTTCTCCCCACGAAGCCGAGCTGCGTAGCGGCCACGATTACTTCGGCAACACCACGCACTTTGTGGAGATCCTGACAGCTCACGAGGTGCTCGAGGTGCGGAGCGAGTCACTGGTCGAGGTCGCGCCCCCGCAGCTCGAGCTCTCGCCGACCACGCGCGTGAGCTGGGAGAAGGTGAAGGAACAGTTGGCCGGTGATCGCGCCCTCCTGGCGGCGCGCGAATACTGCTTCGACTCGCCGCTCGTGCGTAGCCATTCACTGCTCGCCGAATATGCCGCCGCGACGTTCGCTCCGGGACGCCCGTTCGTGGACGCTGTCGGCGAGCTGTCGGAGCGGATCTTTCGCGAGTTCAAGTATGAGCCGAAGGCGACGGACATCAGCACCCCGCTGGCGCAGGTGCTGCGCGAGCGCCGCGGTGTATGCCAGGATTTCGCGCAGCTGGCAGTGGGCTGTCTGCGTTCGCTTGGCTTGGCCGGTCGCTATGTGTCTGGCTACATGGAGACGGATCCGCCGCCTGATCGGCCGAAGCTTGTCGGCGCCGATGCCTCGCACGCCTGGGCCTCGGCCTATTTGCCGGGTCTAGGCTGGGTCGACTTCGATCCCACGAATGCCGTTTTTCCGGGTGAGCGGCACGTCACGGTGGCGTGGGGTCGAGATTTCAGCGATGTGAGTCCACTTTGCGGCGTCGTTTTGGGGGGTGGCGCGCACTCGCTCGCGGTCGCGGTTGACGTGACTCCGGAGGGCTAGCGGGGTCGTGCGCCGTCTGCGCTAACGCTGCTGCCGACTCCCGTGGTAACCGCCCCTCGCTTGGTCGGTTTGGACTCGCTCGCCCCGGGCCGCGCTTTTGGCCTCAGCTCTTGGCGCAGGGTGCTGCTTGGGGCCTTGCTTCTGAACGCGCTGTGGCTTGGGCGTGGCGTCATTGAGCCCGGCTTCCGCAACCTCGACGTGGCGGGCATTGTCTACAACGCGCGACTGCTGCTTTTGGGGAAGCTGCCGTACCTCGCGTCGGCCGAGGTCAAGCCGCCGGGAGCGTTCCTGCTGATCGCGCCGGCGTTGGCCGCGTTCGGGCTTCGCGGCGTATGGATGTTGGCGGTCCTGTGGGGAACCCTGACCTCGCTGGCAAGCGGGGCGCTGGCCCGCACCTGCTACGGGGACATGTGGGGCAAGCGGGTGACCTTGCTCCACGCCGCGGCCTCCGTGGTCGCCAACGACGCCGACATCAACTACTCGTTTTGGATGGCGCTGCCGTTTACGCTTTCGGCAGCCGCGGCGGCGCGAGCGACGCGGGCCCGCAGCGAGAGCTTGTACGCGCTGTGCTGGTGCTCGG
>JANNWK010000767.1:0-12041 GCA_031408355.1 Myxococcales bacterium | reverse complement strand
GATCTCTGATGCTCTGCACTTTCTGGACACCGAGCGCGCTGGCGCAGAGATACGTCGAGTACTTTCCGCCCGTGGAGTGCTGGTGCTCGTTACCTCTGAGTTCGGGCCCACGCCGTTCATGTCAGCCTTGCGAGGGCTGATGGAAGAGGCGGCTCCGCGGCGACCGCGCGACGTGGCGCAAGCGATCCGCCAGCTGGCCAGTCTGGCGCAAGTACAGCTGACCCATGAAGCGCAGTTTGCTGACGAATCCCCAGTCGATTCAGAGCAACTGGAGCGCATCGTACGCTCCGTGTCGTTCATCGGCCCAGCCATGAACGCCCTCCGCTTCGCGGCGTTTCGGGCTCGGTTTAGCGAGCTGCCGCAGCCAGCGGTGTGGGCGCGCGTCTTCAAGCTGCACGCCGGTCGCCGGACGCGCCAGCGCTGAGTGTGCTGAGTGTTGGTGTGTGTGTGTAGGCGGACCGCGGCGGACCGCGGCCCGCCTAGGGGGCGCACGCAAACTGGACACTGGGGAAGTGGCCCTCGGGCGCGGGTGCCGTGTTACACTGGTCAGTATTCCTTTCTTCTCGGAGGTTCGAAGATGAACGAACAGATGAACGCGGGTCGCTGGGCGGTGCTGCTGCTGGTCGCAGGGGTGAGCTTTCAGTGTGGCGGCACCGAGTTCACTGCCGGCGGCGCGAACGAAGGCACCGGCGGCCTAGGCAAGGGCGGCTCACGACCGAACCAAACCGTGGGCGGAAGCCAGGGCGTCGGCAACGAAACTTCGAGCGGTGGCGCCGGTGACGAACCAGCGGAGCCAGCGCCGGGCGGCACGACGTCCATTGAGCCCGAACCGCAGGGAGGTCAGGGCACCACGGAGAGCGGCGGGCAGCCTGGGGGCGGCACAGGTGTGGTCGAGCCCGTTGTGCCCACTTTGGATCTGAGCGAATGCGGCGCGGACGCGTTCGGTACCGGCATCCAACCCACGCTGTATTCAACGCTCAATAGCACACCCGCCATCCAGGTGCCGGCGATAGGCCAGCTCGGCTTCGTCGGCAACGGCGAGAACGACTATCACGGCGGCCGTTGCGGCCTCGCCATCAACATCGACCAAACCGGCGACTACATCAAATACCACTACCAAGACAACGACGCGGCCCCCCACTTCAGCACGCGCGTTGGTACGATGGATTTTTGGTACCGCCCCAGCTACGCGCATACGGACGGCCTCGATCATCATCTATTTTCGACGGCCAACTGGGACACGGCGGGCGGCTTCCGCATCCGGAAGGCCGCGGCCAACAACGCCAACTCCTTCCAGGTCATTTTCAGGAGTTTAACGCTCGACGTCACGCAGATCGAGGTGCCAGCCAGCGACTACGCGTTCACGCCCAACGAGTGGGTGCGCATCACGTTCATCTGGTCGCTCGCTCCCGATCGGCCGCGGCGGTTCGCTCAGTTGTTCTTCGACGGCACGCTCGTTCGCGAACTCGTCTTTCCTCCTACCTTTCAAATGGCGCCGGACGAAGGCGGCTACTTCGTGCTGGGAGCCTGGACGTTCGGCGATGCAACGCACGCCGCGGGCATGCTCGACGACTTCAAGGTATTTCCGCGCGGGCCGTGAGCGCGGGGGTGCGACGTGCTTGGCGGCGGAGCTGTTCGACGCGCATTGAGGGCGCGCGCAGTCGATGCCCAGCTCGGATTCACCAAGGACGAGCGTGTCGGCGAGCAGGTATTTCTCGACGTTCCGCACGTTCATCCAGCCCGCCGTTGTCTGTTGACGGGCTCTTCGGGTCCGGGTCACATCGGCGTCTACCTGATGTCGCCGTGCCGTACTCCGCTGATCTTCTGGGCGTGCTTCATGGTCTTAGGCTGTTCGACTAGCGTGGGGGCTAGAGCCGTGCCCAGCCCGCTGGTTCACGATTGTGAGACATCGCAAATCCCGCGCGAGCGTTCCGGCGCGGCAGGCGGAGCTAGGCCCGCTCCGGCCTACAGCGCCGAGCGAGCGCGAGTGTCGACCTTCGATTGTGTGTCAGCGCTCGCTGATAAGACCGAGCAGTCACTTCGCGCCTGGAAGTCGGGGGGGCCCAGCGGCGCGGCTTGGAACATCACAGGCGCACCGCTGCTGTGTCGCCTAGAGCTTGAGGCGCCCTGCGCAGGGACGGTGCAGCTCAGATTGCGGGGCAATCACGTGCGCCTTCATGAATCGATGTGGGCGGTCAAGGTGGGAAACAATGCTATCGAGGTTGCTGTGGCTCCTGCGTTGTGGGAGGGCGCCGTTCAGAGCGGTTCGTTTTCTTTCGATCTGCTTCCCGTTTCGGTTGGCGACTTGCTCCTCTGCACCGATGACGAAGGCCTGACCTATCCCTTCGCGGACGCCTTTGTCGCAGGTCTTGCCAGCGGCGAGTAGGTTGCAGGCTCCGGGGCTGCAACCGCCGGCCAGCGGTCGCCGCGGCCTTGCTGGTCTTGCGAGAACGATGCTCTCTGGTATGGTACTTGGTATGGCAACCAAGAAGCTCACCATCACGCTCGACGAGCGGTTGCTCGAAAGCGTACGAAAGCTGGTTGCCACCGGCCATGCGGAGAGCATCTCTGGGTTCGTTCAGCATGCCGTTAGCGTGTCGCTGGCGGACGTCGCTGGTTGGGGCGCCATGTTGGGAGTCGCGCTCGCCAACACGGGTGGTCCGCTCACTCGCGCTGAGCGAAGCTGGGCGGATTCGGTGTTGAAGGCAGGTCCGCGGCGCTCGTCCAAGCGGCGGCGGGTTGCTTGAGCGGTCTCACGCTAGACGCAGGTGCGCTCATCGCGCTTGATCGCGACGATCGACGTGTAGTCGTGCTCTTGGCTCGCGCTCAGGAGCTGGGAGCGCGCGTGACCGTGCCGGCCAGTGCCCTGGCTCAGGCCATCCGGGCCCCCGCCAGGCAGGCACGACTCTCGAGGCTCATTCGGCAGCCGAGCACACGACTAGAGCCTTTGGATGGGCCCGACGCGACTCAGGTCGGTCTGCTCTTGGCCGCAAGTGGAACCCGCGACATCGTCGATGCGCATGTCGTAGTCTGCGCGCGCCGCCACGACGAAGCCATCGTCACTTCTGATCCCGCGGATTTGGCACGCCTCGATCGCGACGCTCGACTGATCGCCGTCTAGGTCTGGCCGAATGGAACGAACGCGCCCTGGCTGACCTCAGCGCGGACCGCCCGCCTGTGCTTAGGCTTGTTGGAGCCAAACGATCTGCGTACGCCGCCGAGGCGAAGAAGCCGACGAACACGGGGCGACTAGCTGCGCTGTGTACAGACAACCTCACCTTGGAGAAGGACGTGTTGCTCGTCCGTCCCAAGCGCTCGGATCGCCATGGGCAGCTCTTCGTTATGCTTGACGTAACTAGTAACACGAGCTAGTCTAGGCCGGAAGGTGATTCGATCGTTTGGCTCCAACAAGACCCAACGTTTCGCTCAAGGTCGCCGCGTCCCAGCGTTCGAGGGGTTTCGCCCCGCGGCTGAACGACGTCTCCAAGCCCTCGACGCGGCTCCTTCGTTGGAGGCACTTGCAGGTATCCCGGGGCACCGGCTCGAGGCGATCAAGGGGGATCGGAAGGGCCAGCACTCCATCCGAATCAATGACCAATGGCGCCTCTGTTTCGTGTGGCGGGACGGCGACGCGCACGACGCGGAGATTGTCGACTACCACTAGGGAGCTTACCCACCATGTCTCTACTCAAGCTTCGTCCTATTCATCCGGCTGAAATCCTCCGCGAACAGCTGGAGGAGTTCGGTCTTTCGGCGCGGACTCTGGCGATCAAGCTCGGGGTTCCAACCAACCGGGTCACAGGCATTCTGAACGAGACCCGGTCAGTCACCCCCGACACCGCTCTACGACTCGCGAAGTTCTTCGGCGCGGCGCGAGATGGTGCGGTTTTTTGGCTGAACTTGCAGCAGGCGTATGACCTCCGCGTGGCGGAGATCGCGGCCGAACAAGCAGGCCACCTTCGCAAGATTCAGACCTGGACGAAGGGACACGGCCCGACTAGCAAGAAGGCACGCACCGGCTCTGCCGCGTGAGCGAAACGGTACGGACGCCACCGCGTGCTGCCCGGCGGACCGCCGGGCACGTCCAACTCGAAGAGGACGATTGCGGCGAGCGCGGATTACGTTCCGTTCTCGTCTCGGGCGTTGCGTACCTATTCGGCGATCCGGCTGACGCCAAGGACGCGGAACAAGTCGTCGATGGAAGACTCCAAGGTCGCCCGGAGCGGCGTTTCGGGGCTCGAGAACTCGAACACGCGCTCGAGTCCTTGCTCAATGCTTGCTTCCACGATCTGCTGTTTCGCTCGCCCGCCGAGTAGTAGCGTTGCGCGCACCATGGTGCGAACCACGGCTACCCACAAGCCATCGCCGAGCGGCACAACGATCAGCTTGCGCAGCTTGGGTCCAAGCCTGCGGAGATCTTCTTGAATGGTGGCTCGCAGCGCCGCGTCCGGCGGGCTCGAGGTCGGAAGAACGAGCAGGAAATAGAGCACGCTCTGCGGCGTTCGATCTGCAAGCTGCTGGAGCTCGGCCACTTGCCATTTCCAGCGCTCCCTGTCAGCCGGATCTCGATTCAGCACGATGAGGACGTCGCCGCTCGCCACGGAGGCCGTACCATCCTTCGACTTCGCTGCCATCGTTCTGCAGTCTATCCCAGTTCGCGGGGGGAAACGTGCCCGGCGGACCGTTGAGGCGGTCGGGAGGAACGTTGCGGAGTTCGCCCATCACAAACAGTGCGAGTTGCTCATCGAATCCACGCCATCGGGGCATGGCCCGGGCGCGCACGCGTGGCAGTCTTCGCACGCGGAGGGTCCCTCGTGAGGGCAATCGAGGTCGTAGCCGCCACAGCCGCAGTCACAGGTGGCCCCGTCGGCATAGTCCGAGGCGGCGCAGGTCCACCAGGCCGGAGGGACCGGTTGATAACAGGTCGCATTGTCGGTGGGAGCGATGGTTCCGGGGCAAGTCTGGATCGAACAGCTGCCTTCGTCGTTGCACCATTCACAGCTCTCGCTCGCTGAGGTTGCGCAATCCGGATCGACGACGCCGCAACCGCAGTCGCAGAAGAGGGAGTCTAGATAGCGGTGCTCGGCGCAGCGCCAGCCCGCTGGGGGGGGCGTGCACAGCGCGTTGTCCGTGAGCGAGATCTTGCCAGGGCAGGCGGAGCTCGAGCAGCCGTCGCTGCAGTCTTCGCACGCTTGCAGTGAGTTCGAACCGCAATCGATGTCGATGGCGCCGCAGCCGCAGTCGCAGACTCCATCACCGTAGCGCAGGTAGCACGACCACTCTTCGGGGACGTAGCAGCGCGAAAGGTCGGTCGTATCGATGGCGGTGGCGCAGCCGTCAGTCCTTGCGGACGCGCAGGAACCGGGCAACTTGCAGGTGTCGCAGCTTGCCGAGGTCACTTCCCCGCAATCCGGATCGGGAACACCGCAACCGCAATCGCAGCTGCTCTCATCGGCATAGCTTGGCCAGGGACAGTGCCACCCGAGCGGAACGGGCTCACAATGCCGGTTGTCCTCGGCCTTGATGCGACCGGGACAGGGCGCTCCGCTGCAGCTGCCAGGGCCATCGCACTCGTCGCAGGTTGCGAGGTCTCCGTCGGCGCAATCGGGGTCCCGGAGGCCGCAGCCACAGTCGCAGCGCCCGTCGCCCCAGGCCTCGAGCGGGCAGTCCCACCAGAAGGATGGCTGATCGGGCAGAGTGGCGGCCCCTCCCTGGCCCCCGCTCGTTTCGACATCGCCGCCTTCGCCCTGTCTTTGTCCGGCCGCCGAACCGTCGCCCATTTGCCCCGGGCTGCCACCGGCGGATTGAGACGCCGCGGCGCTCCCACCTGGCTCGCCCCCGGGACGCGCTCCCGCTCCTCCCGTCCCTGTCGTCGACTGACCCATCGAAGCTGCGGCGGATCCGTCAGGCGAGCCGTCGTTTTGCCTCACACGACCAGAGCACGCCATCGCGACGAGCAGGCTGCAGAGCAACGTCGCCAACACCCCGCGGCTCACGCTTGCCATGGCTGGACTCGTAGCATGCCTCGTAGCAAATGCACTCTGACTGAGTCCTAGCTCGCGAGCGGGTTTCGGTACAAGTCGGCCAGCGATAGCGACACGCTCACCCCATGACCTGAGCCGAAGCTGCTCGCGCACGCGGCAGAGGGCAGAGGCTGGCGGCGGGCAGCATGGACATTGTCTGTCCGCTCTGGGGCGCTCCTGGCTTCCCTTTTCTGGAGCTGCTACTATGTTCAGTACCCATGGCTCTCCCGGCGCATGTTCTCGACCAGCTTTCACCCATGCTTTCCCAGGCGGGCGTGCACTTTGCTCGCCCGGTCGCTGAGCCGGAGCAGGGGCTGCCTTTTGGCGTGGCAGAGCTCGACGCGCTCTTACCCGATGGTGGGCTCGTGAGGAGCAGCGTGGTCGAGCTGTGCGCGGCGGGGGAGGGCGCGCTGGGTACTTCGCTCGGCTTGGCCGCGTGCGCGCAGGCGCAAGCCGAGCTGCGAGCGCGGGGTGGCAACACGCCTTGGTGCGCGTTCCTGGATCCTTCGGGCACTTTGTATGGCCCTGGTGTGGCGGCGGCGGGAGTCGAGCTGTCGCGACTGCTCGTGGTGCGCCCTCCACTCGAGGCCCTGTCGCGCGTCGTGCTGCGCTTGGTGGAGTCGCAGGCTTTTGCGGTGGTCGTGGTGGATCTTACGGGCGTGGTTGGTGCGCGCGTCGCCGTGTCGCTCGGCACTTGGCCTCGCGTCATACGGCGGCTGGCTATGGGGCTAGAAGGCACGGGGCACAATGTGCTGCTCCTCACTCGCGCGGCGGACCGGCGACCCTTGCCATTGCCGGTTGCCCAGCGGCTCGAGCTCTCTCGTCCCACAGCAGATAAGCTTTGGGTCCGGCTGGCGAAGGATCAACGCGGCCGTGTCTCGTCGCCGCGTCCCATCGCTTGGAGCCGAGGTAGTGTATTTGGCAGCAGTAGCGAGCCTGCTCACCAGGAATTGGGCCATGTCCGACGACCCGCCTAAGCCGCAGGGGCGCCGCATTCTGGCGCTGATTTTGCCGGATCTGCTGCTTGAGCTCGCGCTGCGTAAGCGGCTGGTGACGCAGGTTGCTGTGGCGGCTCCGAAGTCCACTCTCCCGGCAGCGCGCAGCCTGGTGCCCCCGCTTGGGGTCGTTCTGCTCGAGCGACCGGCGCTCAAATCGCCGCTGCAGCTCTCGCTGAGCGCCTCGGGAACTCCGCTGCTCGAGCCCGCGAAGGCGTTGCCATCGGCGGCTCCGCTGTCAGCCGTTAACCTCACGGCTCAGCGCTTTGGGGTGCGAGCGGGGCAAAGCATCGCGGAAGCGTCAGCGTTGGTGTCCCAGCTCGTAGTCGCTTCGCTATCGGCAGCGGAGGTGGAGCGCGCCTTGACTGGCCTTGCCGAAGTAGCCCTGGCTTATGGTGCTACCGTTGCCATTGCCAGCCCGGATACGCTGTGGGTCGATGTCACGGGCGCCGCGCATCTGTTCGGAGGGGAAGAGGCCCTGGCGAGTGATTTGGCAGAGCGCGTGCGCGAGCTGGGTCATCGGGCGAAAGTCGCGATTTCGGTAGGGCCGGAGCTTTCGCGGGCTTTTGCGCGTTGGTCCGTACCGTCACGGCAAGGCGAGCGGGGCGTGTGGGTCATACCGTCCGCTCGCACTTGTGAGGCCGTGGCCTCGCTCCCCATCAGCGCTCTGCCGCTCGGGCGGGAGAACCTTGGTTACCTCACGCGGCTTGGTTTGCTCACCTGGGCAGAGCTCTCACGCCAGCCACGTTCGGCGCTCGCGCCTCGCTTGGGTAAGGAGGCAGCTCGGGTGCTGGAGCTTTGCTCGGGTGCGGACGCCACGCCGCTCGTCCCGTACCAGCCACCGCGCACGCTCGTAGAGGAAAGCTCCTGGGACGACGCAGTGACGGGGACGGAGCCACTGGGCTTCGTCTTGCGCGGGCTCGCGGCGCGTCTCGCAGCTCGGCTGGCTGCTCGTGGCGAGGCGGCGGAGGTTCTGGTCGTCAGCTTGCTGCACGATCCGCTCACCGCGCGGTTTCGCGGAGTTGCTCCGGAAACCGTGCTGCATTTTAAGCTTTCTCAGCCTTTGCACCGCGAAGCGGAGCTTCGGCGCATCGTCGCTTCCCGGTTGGAACGGTTAAAGCTCAGCGCCCCAACCACAGGCATGAAGCTTGAGGTCCCGCGACTAGCGCCACTGATAAAGCGTCAGCTTTCCCTGTCCGAATTATTGTCGGGTGACACCACGAGCGGCGAAGAGGAGCTGCCGCTCGTGCTGGCCGAGCTCGCGGCGGACATCGGGGCAGAACAGGTGGGCGTTTTGAGCCTGCTGGACGCGCATCGGCCGGAGGCGCGCAGTGTTTTGGCGGCTGCTCTTCCAGCCCGTGAGCCCGCAGCCAGTAGGCGCAAGCGGACGCGGCGAGTCGTTCCGCCAAGTCCGCCCAAAAACTCACTGCGCAAAACCGAGCCACCCATTTGGTCCAAGCTGCCCAGCCCGCCCACGCGGCTCCTAGCTGAACCGTTGGAGCTGAGCTCCGTGCTCAGCGCTGGCAGCACCCTCGTGCTTGGCCACACCCTGTATACGATAGAACGACTGCGCTTCGAACAACGACTCGACGCTGTGGAGTGGTGGAGTCGCCCCGTTGCGCGGGACTACTTACGTCTCTGGCTTTCCAGTGAGAGCGGCGGTTTAGAGGCGTTGGTCTACGTGGATCGCCCGAGCGGACGCCGTTTTCTTCAGGCGCTGGCGGACTGACGGACGCGGGCAGCGACGCACGCGCTGTCGGCTGGCCCCTGCGGAGTGCTTTTCGTTGAGCACAACGCCTCGCGTCTGACTCTCGTACGCCGGGCGCTGGAATAATGCCTCTTTACACACTCGGCGCGAGCAGGCAGACCCAGCTGATGGTAGCGCCTCGGACAGCATGACGGCCTCCTCGCTCCCGCCACCGACCTTGCGCGGTCGGCTCATCGAGTCCGACGTTCAGCCCGGCGTGCGCTACTTGCTGGATCGCCACGTGGGTGAGGGGGGCATGGGAACGGCCTACTTGGCGTGGCGCGAGGCGCCGGATGGCGTTCAGCCCGTGGTGGTGAAGGTCGTGACACCGGGCGCCTACGGGGATCAGGTTTCACCCGAACTGGTCGCGCAGAAGGAGGCCGTGGCGCTCGGGCGTCTGAACGAGTGTGTCCCGACCTGCCCGTTCGTCGTTCGTTTCGTCGATACCGGGAGCACCCTGCTTCTCGGGGGGAAGGCCACGCCGTGGGTCGCTATCGAGTACGTGCACGGTGGGGTGGAGGGCACCACCCTGGACGATCGACTGATGTACTCGCTCCACAAGACGGGCTTTGCTTTCGACGCCGCGCGGGCCGCCCACGCCCTGCGCTGCCTGGCCGCGGGCCTTTCGGCCATCCACGGCGTCGGCGTCATCCATCGCGATTTGACGCCCGGCAACGTGCTTTGTTGCGGTTTTGGCGAAAGCGAAATCTTCAAAATCTCCGACTTCGGTTTAGCGCGACCAACAGGGCTCGGCCGAACCTTCGCGGGTCTTGGTCTCGGGACGCCCGGCTTCGCGGCGCCGGAGCAGGTGGTGCGCGGGGAGATCGCCATTGGCGCGCAGGCCGACGTGTTTGCGCTGGCCTGCGTGGTGTTCACGATGCTCACCAACGAGGCCTTCTTCGAGGGAGACTCGCCGCTGATTGTTTACGAGCTTTCCCGAGCCAAGGAGCGGCGCAGCATTCTGACCAGTAGCGCGCTCAGCCCCGAGCTCCGCGCGCGTCCGGAGGCCTGCCGGGCCATCGATTCGGCGCTTTCGCGTGCCACCGCCTTGGACCCACAGCAACGACCCGCAACGGCCGAGGAGTTTTCCGCAACTGTTCTACCTTGGCTCAGCGAGCAAAACGGCCCCCCGCGCTCTAGTCGCCGGTTGATGAGCTCGATGCTCAGCCTTTCCGCGCCCGCCGATCTCGCCGGCTTCACCTGGAACATTCGGCATAAACCGCGCGAGGACATGATCGTCCAGAGTGCGGCCTGGGACACGGACGGCCATTGTTTCGCCTTCACGCCGCGCGGTCCGTTCTTCTGGAGCGGGGAAGCCTGGTTAGGCGCCAAGAGCGCGCTGCGCGACCTGCCGCGCGGCATGACGTTCACGCGGCGCTACGAGGCGGGCGGTTGGCTCGTTGGCGGCTCCGGCGGCACGCTTTCGGTGTGCACCACGGCAGGTGTGCGAGATCTGGTGCTCTTGCCGGACGCATCGGTCGAGTTTCTGGACGCCAATGGCCGTTTCGACGATCTGCTCACCGCGGTGGGGCGCCGGCCCGGCGAGCCGCCCTCGCTGTTTGCCATGTCAGCGCGGCGCTGGATGAAACCCCTCCCGCTGGTGGGCGTGAAGAATGTCGCCGCCCTGCTGCGGCTCGACGATTCCCGATGGCTGGTGTGCGGCCGGCTGCTCAGCGACTGCGGCTTCGTGGCCGTCTATTCGCCCATGCTCTCGGAGCTCTCACCACTCCCGGTGCCCCACGCGCGCGCCTTCGTCGGTGGCTCGAGCAACGTCGAGCGCGAGCTGGCCCTGGTCGTGGGCAGTGGTGGCGTGACGCTCCGGCTAGAGCGCGAACAGTGCTCCGTCTCACTTGTCCACGGCGCGCCCGATCTGTCTGCGGGCGCAGCCGACGTACTCGACCGCGAGTGGGTCGCCAGCCTCAGTACTTTGTGGACCAGGGACGCGCGCACCGTTCAGCCGTTCGCTCGAGCTTGGTCGGACGCCACCTTCCAAGCCCCGTTCATCAGCTTGATCGCCGACGCCGGTCTGATCCTCGCGCTCAGCGCCGATGGCGGCATCGTTGAGGGGCGTCGGAGCGGCAGAGACTTCGTCGGATAGATTTAATCTAGTGACATAAAGCACTGTATTAAAAAGACTATTCAGTTTTCAGCAGAGCGACCCTAAACAACTGATAGTTTGTTCAGTACTGTGTTTGCTGAGCTGCTAGGTCGGTCCTCTTTCTCCTTTCTACGCGGGGCTTCCCATCCCGAGGAGCTGGTGGCTCGAGCCAAGGAGCTGGGTCTATCGGCCCTGGCGCTGTGTGATCGCGACGGTCTCTACGGTTCGGTCCGGGCGCTCAGGGCCGCGCGCGAGCAGGGGCTAAAAGTGATCGTGGGCGCGGAGCTAACGGTCGGTCAGCACCCCAAAGAGGTGGAGCCTCCCGTCTTGGCTCTCTTGGTCGAGACGCATCGGGGCTACCAGAACTTGTGTCGGCTGCTCACGCTCGCGCACGCGGACTGTGAGAAGGGCACGAGCGCGCTGCAACTTGAGTGGCTCGAGCGACACAGCGAGGGGCTGTTCGCGGTGCTCCCCGCTCCACGACGACCGGGAGACGCCAGCACGCCGCCGCCCGCGCTTCTGCAAGCGGTTCGTGAAGTGTTCGGCGAGCGAGGCTACCTGGCCGCTCATTGTCACCGTGATGGCTTTGACGCCGCGCGCCTCCAGTCCGTGCGTCAGTGGTCCTCACAGTACGGGCTCGAGATTCTGGCCAGCGCTCGTCCGCAGTTTCACCACCCTTCGCGGAAGGCCCTGCAGGACGTGCTCTCGTGCATCCGGCTGGGGACAACCCTGGAGCTTGCGGGTAGTCGGCTCACGGGCAACGCCGAGGCTGCGCTCGCCTCGGAGGCGGAGCTGCGTCGGCGTTTTAGGCAGCACCCAGAATGGGTGGATTTGGCAGGAGAGCTGGGGAGTCGGCTGAACTTTTCGTTGAGCGAAGTTTCGTATCGGTTCCCCTGCAGTCTTTTGCCGGGAGAAACCCCAGACGCAAAGCTGCGCTGCCAAACCGAGCTGGGACTTATCGAACGTTACCCAAGCCACGTGCCCGAGGGCGTGCGAGCGCAGATAGAGAAGGAGCTTACGTTGATCGCCAAGCTGCAGGTCGCTTCCTACTTCTTGAGCACGTGGGAGGTGGTGCAAATGGCGAGGGCACGGAAGATCCTGTGCCAGGGGCGAGGCAGCGCTGCCAACAGTGCCGTCTGTTATGCGCTTGGCATTACAGCGGTGGATCCTGCTCGCTC
>JANNWK010000766.1:0-3652 GCA_031408355.1 Myxococcales bacterium | reverse complement strand
CAACATGAATCAAGCCAGCGCCCGAGGTCAGCCCCAGCACGAGGCCCGCGGCTCGTCGGTCACTCTCGGCGAGCGCGAAGCGTGCCGAGAGCAGCCCAATGACTCCGGCGCTGACGCCGAGCGTCATTGCCATGAGTGGCTGAAGCGCGCGGAAGCTTGCAAGCAGCAGGAGCATGCAACTGAGCGCGACTAAGGGCACGACCACGAAGCGTGCAATCCATGGCGAGCGAGGTCCGGCAATGATGGCGGCGGACAGGCGGACGATGCCGGCGACCAGTCCAGTTGCTGCAAGCAGCGTGAGCAGCGAGGCGAGCCGGGCCGTCCACCAGATGGTGCCATCGAGGCCTATTGCGACTCCGGGCAGTGCCGGCGACAAGCCTCGGGAGAGCACGCTCGCAGCGAGCGCCAAACCCACGACTGCCCGGAGGGGCACGCCGTTGTCGCTCGGCCTATCGTTCACGTGGCCCTTGCTACACCAATCTGCGCCGCTCGGCGAATCAGCCGTCTCGCGGGGCTGCCGGGCGGCCCAGCGGGCCCAGAAAGCCGTGGCGGCCCTGGTTCGGCGCGTTCGGCGTTTCGTCGGGACCGCGGAAAGGCGGGAGCGGGGGGACGGCCGGCATGGGGGCCGGCCGAGGCTGGACCTTCAGAATGTACGGGTGCGCGTTGAAGGTTGAACACGCCATCTGACCGCGATGAAACTCCCAATGCAGATAGACGTTGCCGTCGGGCGAGACGATTTCTGCGGGTGGCACACCAAAGGGCGCCGCGCGGTCGACCGACTCGATAGCGCTGATGTCGAAGGCGGTGACGCCGCTCGTGCGCGTGACGCCGCGTCGCACGAGCCGCCCCTCCTCGCGCTCCACCACAATCTCGAGGGACGTGATGAGCTTTGGATCGTTCATGGGATGTGCGGAGGGCAAACTGTCGAGCGAACCCAGGAAGGCGTCGGCAAAGATCGGGTGCAGGAGGTTGTGGATCTGGTTGAGGTAGGCGGCGAAGGGGACGCGGGCCGTGTTGAGCGCCGTCTGGTTGCCAGGCTTGACGCTCGGAACGTAGTTCTCGATCGCGCTCCTGAAGCGTTCAATGCCCGGGGTCTTCCAGCTGCCTCGGTGCTGGCTGCGGCGCCGTTCGCCGTCGGCGTGTCGGAGGCGCGACAGTTGCTCCGAACCGATGGCTGCATGGGCCATGTGGGGCGTGAGATTCAGGGCCACTCCACCCGGCGAGAGCCCGGCTGCCCCGAGTCCCAGGGTATCGAGCAGCGAGCGGGGACGTCGCGGCGGCAGGCGTTTCTTGGCACGCTGCGCGCGCTGCTCCGGCGTCGGCGCTTCGGCACGGCTGACCGCGAATGAGCCGGAATTGCCTGCGATGACCTCCGGCGCGCCTAGCCGTTCCGGCGTGGCGGCCCTGGCGACCTGATTCGTTTCGGTTGCCGCTGGCGGCGTGGTCTCCGCCGGCCGCGCAGCGCGCGCACCCGGCGCGCCCGGCGCGGCTGCGCTGGGATGGCCCAGTTCAAGCTCGGGGGCTGCGGCGGCGGTTCGTTCGGCGCGCTCGGCCTCCACGCCGCCTGGCGCGCGGCCGCGAGTTCCCTCCTGGTCGGAGTCCTGCATGACCCGGGTCTCCTCGGCGTTGCCAGGCGCTTCGGCGGGACCTGACGGCGCCGAGCCCGGCGTCGGCTTCGCGTCGTTCTGATCGGCGGAAGTGATGCGGGCTTGGGTCTCCTCAGCGACTCGGTTGGCCTTATCAGAGATCTGATTTGCTTCAGGATTGTCGGCCTGCTTCTCGTCGTCGAGGTGCTGCCGAACCGCGATCTTCTTGGGCAGCACGAGCTCGGGGAGGGGCTTCTGCTCCGCGACTGCGGGCGGCTTCTTCTCGGCGTTCAGCGCCGGCTCGTCCGGCTTGTGCGGCTCGGATTCGGTGAGCTTCGCGGTTGGTTCCGGCGCCGCCTGCGGAGCCGTTTCAGGCTTGGGTGTAACCTGCTCCGGGGTCTGGTCGTCCTCGGGTTCGGCGCTTTCATCTTGCGCGGGATCTGCCTTCGGCTCTTCAGGGACTGCCTCCTCGGGCGCGGCCTCGTCGACGATCTCGATCTCGAGCGGGGGCGCGCTCGTGAGTCGGACGTGGCTCCTCACGCCCGCGGCAAAACGCCCGACATCGAGGCGCTCATCGATCAGCCGGGCTCCGTGCTCGGCTCCGCCACCCCCGACGAGGTGCACCAGCGCGCCGCTGGCGAGCCAGAGAAATAGCGGAATGTTCGCTTCGCGGCGCATCACGAAAACGGCCGGGCTGACGTCCGGCCTACCGGGAGAAAGCTAACATTCACCCGTCAGCGCAGCAACGCAGCGCCCAGTGCGCCCGGGAAAGGCCCTCACGTCCTGGCGATGCTCGAGAATTCCTCCGCGATCTCCTGCGGGGTCCAGAGGCCCGGCTCCTGATCTTTGTGGCGCCCCGGGCTCTCGACGAGCTTGAAAACGCTGATGCGCGCGCCCGCCACCGACAGCGTGACGCCCGTGACGTCCCGGCTAAGGTCGCTGGCGAGGTAGACGTGAAGTGGTGCCACATGTTCGGGCGAGAGTGAGTCGCCGATCTTCTCGAACAGTGGTAGCTCGGCGGTCATGCGCGTCTTGGCCAGCGGCGCGACGGCGTTGACTCGAATGCCGTAGCGCTGGAGCTCAATCGAGGCCGTGCGGGTGAGGCCGTAGATGCCTGCCTTGGCGGCCGAGTAGTTGGCTTGGCCGAAGTTGCCGACGAGGCCGGACACGCTGCTCGTGTTCACGATCGAGCCGCCGTGGCCTTGGTCCTTCATGCGCGCCGCGGCGGCCCTCAGGCACAGGAAGCTTCCGGTCAAGTGCACGTCGAGCACGCTCTGCCAGGCCTCGAGCGAGAGCTTGAGCAGGGTCTTGTCTTGCAAGATCCCCGCGTTGTTGATCAAGACGTCGAGGCGCCCAAAGTGATCGAGCGCTGCTTGCACAATCTGCTCGGCTGAGGCTTCGTGGCACACGCTCTCGTAGTTGGGCTGGGCCTCACCGCCTGCCGCGCGAATCTCCGCAACGACCGCGTCCGCTGCCTCGTGGCCCTGGCCAGTGCCGTCGCGCGAACCCCCCAGATCGTTGACCAGCACGCGGGCCCCCTCGAGAGCGAGCGCGAGCGCCGTCGCGCGTCCGATGCCGCCGCCGGCGCCGGTCACGATTGCCACTTTTCCTTCGAGTAAGCCCATGCGTGCGATGTACAGCCGGTGCGGGTAAATAACAACCGGCGGGCCAGGTGCGGAGCCTCGGGCTGGGGTATGCTGCGCGCCCCCAAATGACCCGACGTCTGCTTGTTACCAGCGGTCTGCCTTACGCCAACGGCCACATCCACCTCGGTCATTTGGTCGAGTACCTTCAGACCGATGTTTGGGTGCGCTTTCAGAACTTGCGCGGGCACCGCGCAACCTACATTTGCGGAGACGACACCCACGGGACCGGCATCATGATGCGGGCCCGGCAGGATGGGCAGACAGAGGAAGAGCTGATCGCCGTTATGAGCGAGGCTCATCAGCGCGATTTTGCTGGGTTTCACATCCGCTTCGACCACTACGGATCGACTCACTCGGCCGATAGCCGCCGGCTGTGCGAGAGGATCTGGAGTTCGCTGCGCGAGCAGGGACTGATCAAGG
>JANNWK010000765.1:0-6207 GCA_031408355.1 Myxococcales bacterium | reverse complement strand
CCCACTGGGTCGGTCGCTGCCCGGGCGAAAGCGCCGCCCCTCACGCCCAGAACGTGACTTCGCGCTCCACCACGTGCTCGCCCGCCGAACCGCTTTCGGCTTGCTTGAGTAGGCGCCAGATCTGCGGGCCCATGAAGTCGAGTTCGGTGGACTGAAAGCGTTCGCCGCCGAAACGCTGCACGTTCTCGGATTGCGCCTTGAGGATGACCGCGTCTTGCCCGAAAATCTTGAGGGCGATGGGCTCGAGGATGGCTTTAACGAGGTGGCGCGGGAACGGCGTCTTGAAGTGGGCGACGCCATAGAGGCGCGTGTGAAAATCTGTCACGGGCGTGCACAGCGCGGTGACGAGGAAGTGGGTTTTGGCGCCGAGCCGATACTCGACTTGCGCGACGGAGGGCAGGATGAAGCGGTCCCAGTGTTCGATGGTGCCGCTCTGCGGTGACAGGATGCGGCCGGCCAGGCCGCTCGGGCGCGGTTCGCCCAGGTATTCGGTTTCGACGCGATCCGGGGAGCGCCGCACGACGGCGCGGATTTGATGCTTGTCCCCGCCGCGAAACAGGCCCTGGTGGAGGAAGGCGGTGTGGGGCACGTCGAGCGCGTTTTCAAGCGTGGCGTGCAAGGTGCCCTGCGCCTCGACGACGCGCACGATGCGTGCGTCGTCGTCGCCGAGCTCGGGCAGTTCGAAGGGGGGCGCTTCCGGCGTGACGCCCGGCTCGGGGCAGACCCAGACGAAGCCGCCCTGCTCGCGCACTTCGCAGGCCTCCGCGCGACGCTCTCGCGTTTCTGCGCCCGGAGCGAGGCCCGGGATGCTTTGGCAGACGCCCGCGCAATCGAATTGCCAGCCGTGGTAGCTGCATTGAAGGTGGCCGTTGGGCAGCACGCGACCCAGCGAGAGCGGCACGTTGCGGTGAGGGCAGCGGTCGAGGAGCGCGGCCGCGCGGCCCTGCGACCGGAACAGCACGAGCGGCACCCCGGCGATCACGCGCGGCAGCGGCTCGAGCTTGAGTTCCTGGGAGCGACACGCCACGTAGAAGAAGCGCGTGAGCTTCGCCACCGAAAGGTGCGGCTTGGTCCGGGGTGGAGCGAGTATTGAGGAGTCCATGCAGGGGCTTGCGGCCTTGGAGCCCGCCTCGCATAGTGTACCTTGGTCGAAGCGCGTCAAGGAGGCAGCACGTGGATAAGAAAACGGTGAGCTTCATGCGGTCGCTCTGCATGGGACAGATCGAGGAGGACGTGATTCTCCCCTTCCCTAGCCTCTCGGACGCTGAGAAGGAGACCCTGCAAACCGTGGTCAGCTCGGTGGGGCAGCTGATGAGCTCGCACGAGGCGGAGTTCCGGAGCTGGGACCAAAAGGCGGAATTGCCCAGCGAGTTCATCGAGGAGCTGAAGGCCTTCGGCCTGTTCGGTTTGGTGATCCCGGAGGAGCATGGCGGGCTCGCGTTCGGCGCCACGGCCTACTCGCGAGCCCTACAGGAGGTGGCCAAGTACGACGCTTCGGTGGCGGTCACGGTGGGAGCGCACAGCTCCATCGGCATGCGCGGGCTCTTGCTGTTCGGCACCGAAGCGCAGCGGGCTCGCTACTATCCCAAGTTGGCGACGGGCGAGCTCATCGCGGCCTTCTGCCTGACCGAACCGGGCTCGGGCTCGGACGCCGCCTCGATCAAGACCACGGCCGTGCGCGACGGCGACGCCTGGGTCCTGAACGGCAGCAAGCTCTGGATCACCAACGGTGGCATCGCCGATTTCTTCACCGTGTTCGCCAAGACTGGTGGGCCTGACGAGCGCGGCAAGCTGTCGGCCTTCATCGTCACGCGCGACATGCCCGGGGTCAGCAGCGGCCCGCACGAAGAGAAGATGGGGATCCGGGCCAGCTCGACCACCACCGTCACGCTCGAGAACGTGCGCGTCTCCCTGGATCACCTGCTCGGTGAGGAGGGCAAGGGCTTCAAGGTGGCCATGAACATCCTGAACTCCGGGCGCACGGGGCTCGGCGGGGGCAGCGTGGGCGGCATGAAGCGGCTGATCGCGCTCTCCACGCAGCAGGCCAAGGGGCGTGTCCAGTTCGGCAAGCCCATTTCGGACTTCGGCTTGATCAAGCAGAAGGTCGGGCAAATGGTGGTGGATTGCTACGCCACGGAGGCCGTCGTCAGCATGGTGGCGGCCTTGGTCGACGGCGGCTACCAAGAGTACCAGGTGGAGGCGGCCATCAGCAAAGTGTTCGCCAGCGAGTGCCTGTGGCGCAGCGCCGATGAGGCCCTGCAAATCGCCGCGGGCAACGGCTACATGTGTGAGTACCCGTATGAGCGCACGCTCCGGGACAGCCGCATCAACCGCATCTTCGAGGGCACGAACGACGTCCTCCGGCTGTTCATCGCGCTCACCGCCATGAACGACGTCGGCCACGAACTGCGCGAGCTCTCCAAGAGCCTTGAAGGCGTGTTCACGGATCCCATCAAGGGCTTCGGTTTGGTCTCGGACTACGCGCTCAGGCGCGCGGCACTCGCCACGGGCCTCAAGCGCGAAGGCACCTCGTTCACGAAGCTACATGCAGCCCTCGCCAAGGAAGCCGAGGTATTCGCGGAGTGCACGCGGGATCTGGCCACCGCGGCGGATCGCATCCTGCGCAAGCACGGGCGAGCGATCATCGAAAAGCAGTTTGCGACGCGGCGCCTGGCCGACATCATGATCGATCTCTTCGTGCTCTCCTGCGTGCTTTCACGGGTGGACGCGGCCGTGCGCGCCAAGGGCGTGGAGGCTGCCCGCGCGGAGCGTGACATCCTCCACACCTTCGCTGGCCAGGCGCGCCGCCGCATCGCCACCACCATCGCGGAGATCGACGACAACGAGGACGAGTCGATCAAGGCGCTGGCGGACCAGGCCTTTGAGCTCGAAAAGTTTGGCTGGGACACGCTTTAGGTCACCCGCGTTGAGCTAGCTCGCTCCGGCAGCAGGCGGCCCGCCCGTCCCGACGGCCGGCACCGAACAGCCCGTCAACAGGGCCCGGCGCCGCTCGAATCCGAGACCGACGGATCTTGGCTCTGTCTCCGGTGGACCTTCCGCATGTATGCTTCGTTCCCCACGTGAAGGCTGTCCCCCCCCGTTCGAAAACCCGCTCGGACGCCGCAAGGCCTGCGCCATCGAAGGGCGCCCCCGGCCAGCGCGGGGTCGCGCGCGCCTCCGCCAAGCCTGTCGTCGCCAAAGCCCACGCTACGAAGGGGAGTGCCGCGGCAGTCAAAGCCAAGGGCAAGCCGGCGCCTGCCCCCGTCGCCGCGCGACCCACGCCGCCCGCTGCGGTGAAGGCCACGAAGCCGACCGCGAAAGCTGTTCCCGCAAAAGCCACCAAAGCGGTCGTACCCGCCAGCAAGGCCCCCGCGGCCGTCACCAAAGCGCGTGCTGGGAAGGCAGCCCTAGGGGTCAAAGCGCCGGCCGTCGCCGCAACGAAGGTGCCACGCAAGAGCGTCAAGGAGGCCGCCGGTGTCGGCACGGACGCGGTCGCCCGGCGCACCGGCAAGAACTGGGATGCCTGGTTCGAGGTCTTGGACACAGCGGGAGCCGCTCACCTCGATCAGCGGGGCATTATCGCGATCTTGGCGCAGAAACACGGGATTGGCCCGTGGTGGCAACAGATGATCGCCGTAGGTTACGAGGCGGTGCGGGGCAAGAGCGAAACGGCGCCCGTCGTCGTTGGCTTTCAAGCCAGCAGCAGTTGCACGCTCGCGGTGCCGCCGGCCCGCGCCTTCAAGCTCTGGAGCGACTCCGGAGAGCGCGCGCGCTGGCTCGCCGACGATCGCTTCGTGGTCCGCGCCTACACTCCGGGCAAGTCGATTCAGGCGCGTTGGGGGAAGGGCGACAGCCACGTCTCCATCTCCCTCACCGAACGGGGCGCCAGCACGGAGGTGAGCGTCGAGCACCACCAGATCGAGTCGCGCCGTGCCGCCGACCAAATGAAGAACTACTGGGAAAAGAAGCTGGGCCTACTGCAACAGGCCGTCGGCGCGGCGCGCTAGCCCGGCGCGGCGCGCTAGTCTTGGGTTGGAGAGTGGAGAGCCTGACGGGCCACGAAGCACGGACGCTCCGCCTAGCGCTGGGGTCTCGCGTCGCAGGAGTCAGTTCGGTTCCGAACTCATTCTCGCGCGAGTCCAAAGAATGAGTTCGGTTCCGCGGTTCCGAACTCATTCTTCCGCGAAGCGGAGGCCTGTTTGGGTGGCTAGGCCTGGCGTGGCTCCCAGGGAACTCCCTGCGGGATGATGCGCCGGCCCTGCTCTCCGCCCCAAGGGGTTATAGCCACAGATTGTGGAACCGGTTGCGCATGGGAAGCCCATGAGCTATTCCTTGGCTTCCCCATCGAGGTTTGGCTTCCCCATCGAGGTATCGATGTCACGACGATTGAGTCGCTCATCTCAGCTGAAGTCGGCGTTGTGTGGCGGCCTGCTGCTAGCGGGTTTCCCGAGTGGCTGCGCCGTGGCCGTCGAACCTGGCTTCGACGATCTGGAGGGCGGCGGCAAAGGCGGTACCGGCCCGGCCGGGGGCAGTGGCCCGAGCATCATCCCGACCCAAAGCGGCAGTAGCAGCGGCGGCGGCAGTCCCTTCGGCGGCACCACGGCCTCGGGCGGCAAGGCGGGCAGCAGCTCAGGCGGCGCTAGCACCGGCGGCACGGCCGGCAGCGGGGGCAAGGGTGGCTTGGCAGGCTCGGGCGGTACAGCCAGCGGCGGGACCGGTGGCGGCGGCAGCGGCGTCCCGTGTGCCTGCGTCAAGACAGTGCCTTGGGTGGACAACACGGTCCTGTCAACGCCCGTCGTCACCGGCAACTGCGTGACCACGGCGGACGCCAAGAAATACGAGTACCAGGGCGTGGTCACACAGACGTACGCGAACGCTCAGTGTCGCCCCGCCCAGCAAGAGGTCTGGTGCACGGACGTCGGCAACGACTACAAGTTCACGCTCTGCGAGTAGCCAGTTCTGGGCCGCGAAGCGCGGGTACGTTTGCAAATCCCCGGCCGCGCGTTAAGACGAAGGGGCTTGGGAAGATGGCTTTCGCTCGCTTGGTGTCTGTTGGCGACGAGCGCCTGCGGCAGCCCAGATCTGCCCAGGTCAGAGCCCGAGCCAGAGGCACCAAAGCCTGGCTCCCTCGTACTGGAGCCCCTCGCCGAGTTGCCGGCGACGTTGTCCGAGGTGGGGCTGTACTCAGATCTTGGTCGGCGCAGGGTGTCCAAGGTGGCGCTCGCCTACGCGCCCGGCTACCCGCTTTGGAGTGACGGCGGGGAGAAGGAGCGCTTTCTCGTGCTCCCCGAGGGGGCGCAGATCGACGCGTCGCAGCCAGATCTTTACGAATTTCCTCTGGCAACGCTGCTCTTCAAGACCTTCTCGTTTCGAACGCCGGCGAGCCCCGACGCGGTCGTGCCGATCGAAACACGTCTCTTGCGCCTGACCGAAGCGGGTTGGGAGTTCTCGGTGTATGGCTGGAACGACGCCGGTACCGAGGCCGACTTGCTGGAGCTTCGGCGCGGCGAGGTTCGCAGCGTGCTGTCCGACAACGCTGAGGCCTTCGAGCACCGCATTCCTAGCCGCCTCGAGTGTCGTCAGTGTCACGAGTCCGCAGCCAGCGCCGTGCTCGGGCTGAGCGAGTTGCAGCTGGCGCGCTCGGGCGATCTCGACACGCTCGCGCCACAGCTTACGCCGGCACCCAGCGCGCCCTACGCGAGCCTGGCCGAGCGGGGCCCGCTCACTCGGGAGGTCTTGGGCTACTTCGTCGGCAACTGCGTGCATTGTCACAACGGCAGCAACGGAGCTTCCTCGAGCTTCGATCTGCGGCCCGAGGTGGCGCTCCCCCATCTGATCGACCAGCCCACCGCGAGCAGCGCGACGGCCGCCGGCATTCGCGTGCTGCCGGGTCAGCCGGAAGCGAGCATTCTCTACCTGGGCCTGAGCGGGACTGGCGACGCGGAGGTCAAGGAAATGCCGCCCCTGGGCGTGGCGATTCGCGACCAGGCCGCCGTGGTGCAACTCTACGACTGGATCCTCGCCCTGGCTGATCCCAGCACCGAACCATGACCCACCGCACTCGACTCGCCGCCTCGCCCCTGCGCTCTTTCTGGCCCAAGGCCGCTGCCCTCATCGGCTTCAGCTTGGCTTCGAGCGTCGGCTGCGCCGACGAACCCGGCAAGGCGCGCACTCCCGCAAACCCCAGACCCGCGGGAGCGGCCGGTG
>JANNWK010000764.1:0-9880 GCA_031408355.1 Myxococcales bacterium | reverse complement strand
GCCGCCTGAAGCGCGACGCGAAAAGGAGGAAGGAGCACGGCAGCGCAGCGTATCCGGCCGGTCTCCGCGCCGCAAAAGGAAACGGCGTGAAACGAGCCAGGCTCGCATCACGCCGTTCCATTGTAGCCAGGCCAAACGCCGACTATCCAGGCGTTTGGCAGGGCCTTTCGCGCTCAGGGATTGAGCAAGCCACACACACCGTTGTTAGCGGCGCCGGTCGCGTGCGGGCAATGCGTACCCTTCGGCTGGCCCTTGTTCGCAACGTTGTCGAGGTGGACGTTCCAGCAGGTCAAGCTCGCCTCGACGGCCGTTTTACACTCCGCCAGGCACTTGGCCTCGCTGTCGATATCGGCCGCAATCATGCCAGCGCACTGAGCGACCACACCCTTGGCGCCCACGCACCAGGTCGTGCAAGCCGCACTCGCAGCAGCACCACCAGCGCCACCGGCGCCGCCGCCACCCGAAGCGCCGCCCGTGCCGCCCGAAGCGCCGCCCGTGCCGCCGGAGGCCTTGCCGCCCGCGCCACCCGTGGCTGCACCGCCCGTACCGCCCGTGGCCGCACCGCCCGTTGCTGCGCCAGCGGACGAACCGCCCGCAGCCTTGCCGCCCGCGCCGGCAGCTGCGCCGCCCGTGCCGCTCCCGCTCGCGCCGCCCTTGGCGTCTTCCGTGACGGGGTCGTCACCGCAAGCGGAAAGCGCGAACGCCATCGCGGAAATCGAACCAACGAGCAGACCAACTTTATTGAGGTGTTTCATTTTTCGTAGTTCCCTTGGCAAACGCGGACGAAATAATCGGGGAAGAAGCTTGTTCCGTCAAGGAAGTGGAGAAACTTGGAGGCATTCTGCCCTGTCCGCGCTGCCGTCGCGCGTCCCCGGGCCCGAGCCCCCAAGTCAAATCCTGGACAAAACCAGCTACTCAACGCTCGACAGGGACGCTGCGCGGCCGCCTGGGGGTGGACGGCTTCTCCTCACCGGCCGGGAGCCGTTCGACCTCCACCCGCTCCGCCCGCCGGACAGTGGCCCGCATCACGCTGAAGCGCCAGCCGTGCCACTCCACTTGGTCGCCGATGCGCGGAACGCGGCCGACCAGGTCCGCCACGAAGCCAGCGACCGTGACCATTTGTGACTCTTCCTCGACCTCGAGCAGTTCGAAGAGCTTGCGCGTCTCCGCCATGCCGCGGCACACGAGCTTGCCGTCAGCGCGCCGCAGGATGGACTGATCGACGCGATCGGTTTCGTCTTCAATCTCGCCGACGATCTCTTCCAGCACGTCTTCGAGCGTGATGATGCCTTGGGTGCCGCCGTACTCGTCGACGACCAGCGCCAGGTGCCGGCGTTCGTCCTGGAAGGTGCGCAGGACGCTCTCGAGACGTGCGCTACCCGGGATGACGACGAGCGGCGTGGCCAGGGTTCTCCAATCTACCGACTCGGGCGTTTCGCGGAGCCCGAACATCAGATCCTTCACCAGCACCATGCCCTCGAAGCGATCGGGGTTGCCGTCCGCGGTGAAGGGGAAACGGCTGTGGCCTGATTCGCGCACGACCTGCAGGTTCTCCTCAAGGGTGCGCTCGCCGGACAAGTAGGTGACGCGCGCGCGCGGCACCATCACGTCGTAGGCCGTAAGTTCACGCAAGGCGGTGGCGCCCTCGATCATGTCGGCGACGCGACCGGCCAGGGCACCCTCCGAACGGCCGAGCGCGACGAGCAGCTTGATCTCCTCGATCGAAGTCACCGGGTTCGCATGTTCACCCCGCAGCAGCCGGGCGAACACACTCGTTAGCCAGAGCAGCGGGCGGAGCACAATGACGAGCCCGCGGACCGTGAAAGCGACCGGCACGGCCAAGGCCGTCGCGTACGTAACGCCGAGCGTCTTTGGAATAATCTCCGAGAATATGAGGACCGCGATCGTAAACGCCAGCGAGAACACCCACAGCGACCGCTCGCTGAAAACGTTCACGTACATGGCACCGCACACCGAAGCGCCGACCGTGTGCGCCACCGTGTGGAACGAAACTATCGCGGCGATCGGCAGATCGATCTCACGCTTGAAGCCACGCAGAATTTCGGCTGCCCGCGAACGCCCCAGCCCTTCCACTTGGGCGTGCGTGAGGCTGAGGATCACCGCCTCGCCCACGGAACACATGAACGATACGACGAGCGACCAGAGGACAGTGAGGACGAGAAGCAGCATAACGAGACGCCAGGCCCGCGCCTAGCCGGCGAGGCTAGCAGGATTTTTGCCGCCGCACTTTCGGGCCCAAAACCAGGCCCGGACAGGGCTCCCGCCGCGCTCAGCCGCGTTTCGGCAGCAGACCCGGCACGCCGCCGCCGGTCGCACCGGCCAGCTCTTGCTGTTGCTTCTGCAGGTACTGCGCGACAGCCCGTGAGCGCTCGATGGCGAACTGCTTCACGTCGCGGTTCTGAGAGCCCGCCAAGGCGTTGAGCAGCTTGGTCACGCGGTCGATCTGGCGTTTCTGGAAGAGAGCTTCGAAGTAGTTGTTCGCGAGTCGGACGTCGCTTGTCATCTTGGCTTCGTGTTTGGAGAGCAGCGTTATCACCGAATCCAAATCACCCTTCTGCCCGTACAGCGCCGATAGGCAGATCAAGGCGAGCGGGTCGGCATCGTTGCGCTCCACCGCTTTCTTCGCGAACTCCACGGCCTTGTCGCGCCCGGCCTCGTCGTTGGCGTACAGGCCTTGCAGCGCGATATACGGGGCGGCCGTCTTCTTGTTCGGCTCGGCGTCCGCGAGCGTCGCTACGGCGAGCACGGCGGCCTCCTCGCTCTCAGCGGCCCGCACCTGCGAATACAGATAAGCCCACGCATCCACCGCATTCGGCTCGATCTTGATGGCCGCTTCGATGGTCTCCCGCTCCTTCTGACCCTCCTTGAGACCTTGATAGACCTTCGCCAGGTGCAGCATCGGAAACGGATTCTTGGGCAGCAGGTTCTGAGCGCCCTTGAGCGTGCCTTCGGCCTTGTCCCACTTCTCCTGCTGCAGCTGAGCGATACCCAGCGCCAGCCAGTCGTCGCCCACGCCGCCGAGTGCGACGATGCGCCCGAGGACCTTTTCGGCCTGCTCGAAGCGCGAGTACTTCATCAGTTCTTGCGCGTACAGGCGGCCGCGATTCAAGTCGGAGTTGTCCTCCACCCAGTGCTTATCGAGGCCGCCCAAGAGGTCCTCGAGCCCGATCGCGATCGGCCTGCCCTCGGCGTCCTGCACCTGCACCGCCGGGCCATTGAAGCCGAGCATTTCCCACATCTTGTCGACTTCAATCGCCACCGGTCCCTTCTTGAGCGACTCCAGTAGCTCGTCCGAAGGCTTGCTGAGAGGCAGCACCACCAACGCATTGCCAGGAACACCGCCCGGGAAGGCGCTTACCGGCGCGACGATCGCGGCGCCGCCTTGAAGCTGCAAACTGGAAGATGGCTGGGCCCCATTCGGCGAATTCTGCTCGGACATGCGGCGGCTTCATTATCATTGCCGCGCCCTTTCCACCAGCTCTCAGAAATTCCGCGGCGCCCCGGCCACGAAGGTTGGCAGTGGGGGGTCTGACTGGCAATAGTACCCCATGCCGCGAAGCCTGAGCCGTCCTACCGCGACCCTTGCCGGAGTGTCGGCGCTGCTGTGCGCAGGCCTGTCGGCGAGCCCCGCCAGCGCGGACACGCTCATCATCAAGCACCCGGGGGACCACCAGCGCTACGCGTTCGAGGCCGAGCCGCACCTGCTCCTTGGAGTGATCGATCCGCCCGGTCACGCCAGCGGCACGGGGTTCGGCGTCGGTTTTCGCGGATCCATTCCGATCCTGCACAATGGTTTCATCCCGAAGATCAACAACTCAGTCGCCATCGGCTTCGGTCTCGACTTCGCGCGCTACGGGCGCGGCGACTATTGCAGGCACGTCAACCGTGGCGTCTGCGACGACTACCGCAGCGTCGACGCCTTCGGCGAATTCTGGATCCCCGTCGTACTCCAGTGGAACTTCTTTCTCAGTCGCAACTGGTCGGTCTTCGGCGAACCGGGCGTGGCGCTAAACTATCACTCTTGGGATGCCCCAAGCGCCCTGGAGTTCCAGCCGCTCGTCCTGTTCGTGGGTGGGCGCTACCATTTCTCCGACAACATCACGCTCACGCTGCGCATTGGTTATCCGGCGTTCTCGGTCGGCTGTAGCTTCCTGCTGTAAACCGGGGTGTCCGCCTTCAGCGGGGCGCCTGACGCCTGCAGGGCCGCCCAGGGCCGCCTGGCCCATGGCCGTTGACACGCGAGCGCGCTATAAGGAAGGGCAGTGAACCCGCTCCACATTCTGGCCGGCATCCTCGGCTTGGCTCTGCTCATGGTCGTGCACGAGACCGGGCACTTGCTAGCGGCTCGGGCTTCCGGAATGCGGGTCGTGAGGTTCAGCATCGGCTTCGGCCCATCGCTCTTCCGCTACCAAAGCAAAGACGGCGAGACAATCTACCAAATCGCGCTGATTCCGTTCCTGGCCTACGTGCAAATCGCGGGCATGAACCCGTTCGAGGACATCGATCCGGACGACAAATCCTCCTACGCCAACGCCTCGCTGTTCGCGCGCATCTTCGCGATCATCGCCGGGCCGCTCGCGAACTACGCGTTCGCCTCCGTGCTGTTTTTCGTCGTCTTCTTTGTCGGCGGCAACGCCGAGGCCACCACCAAAGTGGAAGTCCTCGACGGCCCAGCCAAGACGGCGAAGCTGAAGAGCGGTGACACCATCGTCGGAGTCGACGGCAAAAAGGTCAAAGACTGGGAGGCCATGCGCAAGCAGATCGTGAAGAGCCCAAACAAGCCGCTTGTGTTCGAGGTGGAGCGCGGCAAGGAGCGGCTGCAGCTGACCATCACGCCCAAGTCAGAGAAGGGCGAAGGCCGCATCGGTGTGTCGCCCGTCTTCAAGATCGTCCCGGTAACGGCCAAGGAAGCCGGCGTGCAGTCGCTGGTGCTGCCCTACCAGGTGGTGAAAAACTCAATCGTCATGTTGGGGCGGATCATCACCGGCAAGGAGAAGGCGGATCTACGCGGGCCTGTAGGGATCGTTAAGGAAACGTCCAAGGCGGCCAGCCGGGGCTGGCTGGATTTCGTCTTCCTGCTGGGCGTACTTAGCGCCTATCTGGGCGGGTTCAACGCGCTGCCGTTTCCAGCGCTCGACGGCGGAAGGTTGGCGTTCTTGGGCTACGAAGCCATCACACGCCGCAAGCCGAATACGCGGGTAGAAGCCTACGTCCACGCCTTCGGACTCGTGATGCTGCTCACCCTGATTGCCGTGGTGACCTTTTCTGATGTACGCAATTGAGGTGTGGAGAGTTCGCGCCTGCGCCATGGCCGCCCTGCTGGGGCTTGCGGCGGGCTGCGCCACGCCCAGAGTGACGCTGAACGAGGGAGCGCGTGAATACGTAGCGACGGACTACCCTTCGGTGCTGAAGAGCTGGACGCGAAGCAAGCAGTTCACGAGCGTCAACGTGATGGACAACGTCCTTTCCGTTTCAGCGACGTACGAGTCTTGGGACTTTCGCTGGGCCTACGTGGTGCGCTACGCGGAAGACTACCGACTCACGATCGATCAGCGTCACTCGCTGCTCGAACGCTCACTCGCGGAGACGCACGACGGACACCAGTTCTACGTGGCGCTCTACGCCCAACGCCACAAATGGAACGACCTTACGGCCGCCGAGCCAGCCTGGATCGTGCGCTTGGTGGACGACGAAGGCACCGAAACCGCGCCGGCCGACATCCAGGTGATCAAGAAGCCGGGCGCCATCGAACTCACCTACTTTCCGTACACCACCCCCTGGCGCAGCGCGTTTCGAGTGACGTTCCCGCGCGTGCGGGCCGATGGCACCTCCACCATTTCCCCGGCGGCGCGCTGGTTCGCGCTGCGTTTCGCCGGTGCGCAGGGCTACGAAGAGCTGATCTGGGAGCTAGACAACAAGCGCGCGGCCCGGCTCGCGCCCGGCAGCCCCCGCAAGTTCGGCCAGCTCAGCCCGCCAGAAGCTCAAGTAGCGGCGGCACAATAACCATCAACTCGTGCGCCGCGTGGCGGTCGGCCGCCATGAGCAGCGCACCGCCGGCACCGGCGCGCGCCACCGTCGGAGCAGCGCCCGCGGCCAGCACTTGAGGAGCGAACAAGAAGTCTCCCGGCCCGAGCGCACCACCTGAGCCCGCGCCCGCCTCGTCGTCGCCCAGTTCGATGCGACCGGCGCCCACCATGTAGAGGCCGCCCACGGGCTTGCCCCGCTCGAGCAAGATCTCGCCCGGCAACAAGCGAACGAGTTTGCAGCGATCCATCACCATGCCGCGCAGCGCGTCGTCGAGTCGGTCCCCCATCGGGCCCATCGCGACCCCGGCCAGCGCTTGATACCGATCGGCGACGCCTTGAAGTTCATCCAGCACCCACGGGCAATCGGCCAGCGCGGGTTCAATGGCGTCAAAATCCCAGACAGCGACCTCGGTGTTGGGCAGCGCCGCGACGAGGCGGAGCGCAACGCCGTCCGCGATACTACCCCGCCCGTAGACGATTTCGCGCTCGCCCGCCTTCCCACAGATGGCGTCCGTGATCGTCGGCATCACGTTCACCGCGCCACGAAGCACCAAAGCGAGCCCAAAATCGCTGACCTCTTCATCCGGCGCCAGCCGCTCGATGCGAACGAGCTGAGCGAGCGCGCTCTGGGTCTCCGGAGGAAAGTCTTCGAAACCGGGGACCTCGGACAGGAGCACGCCGGACACCACGGGGTCAGCCAAGGCTTCGGGCTCGACGCGAGCCGGCTCCGGCGGCGGCGCGCTGGGTTCTGACAGCGTCTCAGGGACCACGTCTGTCAAGGCCTCCGGGAAGGGTTCTGACAGCGTCTCGGGCACATCGTCGGGGAGGCTGTTCAGCGGCGCGACAGCGTTGGCGAGGTCGTCATCGGCCAAATCATCATCGGCTAGATCGTCATCGGCCAAATCATCAGCGGCTAGATCGTCGTCGGCCAGATCATCGTCGACTAGCTCGTCGGGTTCCAGCGCGACGACGGCATCAGCGGCAGCAGACGGCTCTGGTACATCCGCGAAAGCAGCGACATCCAGCGAGTCCGTCCCGTCGAAGGCATCGGAAGCAGCGTCGGCGGACGAGGACGAGTCGCCGCCAGCGGCAGCGGCCGCAGTAAGTAGGTAGGCCTCGAGCGCGTCGGTCTGACGTGTCAGCTCCGCGGCACGCCACGTCGCGTCAACCGAAACGGCCGAGTCGATAGCGCGCCGGAGCCAAACTACGGCATCAGCGAGCGAGCCACGCTTCCACTGAACGTGCGCCGTCGACAGGGCCCAACCGACGTCATCGTCGTCGTCGTCCTTGGCGGTCGGGAACTCTGGCGACCCGAGGTCGTTCATTGCAAGCAGCCTTCTACCCCAATCCTATTGAGGATGAACGTGGACCTCGCGGTCTTTTGCTCCATTGGGTGGGCCTACGATACCGCGCTTTTCCATCATCTCGACGATCTTCGCGGCCCGATTGTAGCCCACGGTCATCTTGCGCTGGAGCCAGCTGGTCGAGCAGCGCTGGGTCTCGGCGACGATCCGCACCGCCTCGTCGTAGCGTGCATCCAGGGGGTCCTCGGCCCCCTCCTCGTCCTGCTCGCCCTCGCCGGCCTTCAAGATGGCGTCGTTGTACTCCGGTGAGCCCTGCGCCCGGAGAAAGTCAGTGAGCATGCTCACCTCCTCCTCGCTCACGAAAGGGCACTGCACGCGGCGGATGTCCGAGTCGCCGTTGAGCTTCACCAGCATGTCGCCACGGCCTAGCAGGAGTTCGGCGCCCATCTCATCCAAGATCGTGCGGCTGTCGACCTTTTGCGCCACGCGAAAACCGATGCGCGACGGAAAGTTCGCCTTGATCATGCCGGTGATGACGTCCACGCTCGGCCTTTGAGTTGCGAGCACAACGTGCATGCCAGCGGCACGAGCTTTCTGCGCCAGGCGCGCCACGCAGACCTCTACCTCCTTGCCCTGTTGCATCATGAGGTCGGCAAACTCGTCGACCACAATCACTATGTAGGGCAGGCGGTCCGGGAGCAGCACCCCGTCGCCAGCATCCTTCGACGTGGGCACGGTCACCGCCTCGCCGTCGTGAGTGATGGCCTGCACCTCACTTACGCGGGGAGCCGGCAGTTCCGAAGCTCGCACCTTGTCGACCCAAACGTTGAAGGTGGTGATGTTCTTGGTGCCAGCGTTGGCGAACATCTGGTAGCGCCGCTCCATCTCGTCCACGGCCCAGCGCAGCGCCGTGGCGGCCTGCTTCATGTCCGTCACCACGGGTAGAAGCATGTGAGGAATTCCATCAAAAGGCGCCAATTCGACCACCTTGGGGTCGATCATCAGCAGCCGCAGCTCGGCCGGCGTTCTGCGCATCAGCAAACTCGTGAGCATCACGTTCAGGCCGACGCTCTTCCCAGCTCCCGTCGCCCCAGCTACAATCACGTGCGGCATGGACGCCAGGTCCGCGTAGAACGGCGCGCCGACGATATCGCGCCCCAGCACCACCGGCAGCGGCGCCCTTTCCGACAGTTTCTCGAAGCGCTGGTCCTCGATCAACTCGCGCAGGTTGACGGGGATGCGTTGGTCGTTCGGCAGCTCGAAGCCGATCCGGCTCTTGCCCGGGATCGGCGCGATGATGCGCACCTTGCGCGAGAGACCCAAGGCTAGGTCGTCTGCCAACCCGGCGACGCGGCTCACCTTGGTACCGGCTTCGCAGACTACCTCGTAGGTCGTCACCGTCGGCCCCGGGTGGATTTCTACGACCTTGCCGAGCACGTCATAGTCCTTGAGCGTCTTCTCAAGCTGCTCGGCGTGCTGAAGGATCTTCGTCCGGTCGATCTCGGGGGCGAGCGCACTGGGCGGATCGAAGAGCGTCGACGCAGGGAGCCGAAAGGTTCCACGTCGTTCGCTCTTCTCTGCGAGGCGACCACGTTTCACCTCGGCGTCCGGGCTCGTGTCGACGATCTTTGGCCGAATTTCGGCTTTCGCCGGCGGCGCCGTGCGCACAGCGTGGCCTCTCGAGCCGTCGCCGAGAGACGCAGCGGCTGCTGCTTCGTCCCCAGTGTCAGTGTCGTTCGCGTCCTCCTCGCCTGCCTCGTCTGCGTCCGCGTCGTCCTGCTCCTCGGCTTCTGCCTCCTCCTCGTCTTCGCCTTCTTCGCCCTCGGTTTCTTCCTCGTCGTCAGATGGTTCCTCGTCCCCTGGAGGCGCGGCTCGTGTGCGGCGATCAAGCTCAGGCACCAGCGCGGCGGGCGGCTTCACACTTGTCCCGATCGCAGTGTCCAGGCCCGACAGCGCTGCGCGATCCTGGAGCCCAGCGCGCAGCGCTTCCGAGATCGCCAATGGCGGGGAACCCGTCGTGTCGAGCGGGATCCAGTCCGACTCGTCGTCTTCGAGATGCATCAGGATCGCCGCATCTTTGTCGTGGGTTTCGATGCGTGGAGCGCTTCGCTGCGTGAGGGCCTGCAGGTCAGCATGGCGCAGCTGCCGCGCCTTCATCCAGGCCCCGTAGAGCTGCGAGACCATCTGCAGCACACGCGACCAAGCGCGAGCGCTCCAATCTGACGCTCGCTGGCACCAAGCGATGAACGAGAAGCTGCTTCTGCCAATCAGGATCAGCCCGACCAAGGTGAAGCCCACCAGAAACGAGCCCAGCGTGGAGAAGGCCTGGCGGGACAGCTCGCCGAACAACATTCCAACATTGCCGGCCCCGGACGCGGCCCCAAAGCTCGTCAACTCGGGAGCGGTCACCTGCACGAGCGCCGCCAGCACCAGGCCGACCAGCACGTCCGCAGCTACCCGATAGCCCAGGTTCTCGGGCATGCGCCCGCGGAACAGCGGCGCGCCCAGGAGCGCCAGGTCGAGCGGCAG
>JANNWK010000763.1:0-2270 GCA_031408355.1 Myxococcales bacterium | reverse complement strand
CGGTCATGGTCAGCGTGACCTTGGCGCCGAATTGCTCCAGGTGAACGGTGCCGGTCAGGGTGTTGCCGGTCGTTGCGACCAGCGCGATGTCAGCTTCGGCATCGGGCTTCGCCTTGCCGCCGCCCGAACCGCCCGAACCGCCGGAACCACCGGCTGCGCCGCCGGTACCGCCTGCCGCACCGCCTGCGCCGCCTCCCGACTTGCCGCCCGCCGCTGTGCCCGCGGCTCCGCCGGTCCCGCTGCCGGCCGAAGAGCCACCCACGGCCGCAGAACCGGAGCTGCCTCCCTTCGCGGTCGCTCCACCGGAACCGCCCGCGCTTGCGCCGCCGGTACCCTCCGAGGTGGGGGCGTCTTCAGAGCACGCAGCCAAAGCCAGAAGGACTGAGCAAAGCGAAACAAACTGCAGTTTCATAGGGAACCTCCAAAACAAGCGGCGGAGTAGTGTCACCCATTGGTGCCGTCGGCGGCCAGCATTAGTTCAGCTTCTTGCCTAATTCGTCCAAGGCTGGCAACGCTGCTGGATTCTTACGTTTTGGGCGGACGGGAGCTCGGCTGGGCGCCCTCGATCGTGTCCTGAGAGACCTCGTCGGCGGCCACCGAGTAGCCGATCAACGGACGGGAGGACGCCTCCGGCTTGACCTTGAGGCTCGGCCTGCTCGGTCTAAAGACCCCAACGGGCGGGCTCGATTTTACCGACGAAGGCGGAGGCATCGGGCTGGGCGGGCGGATTGTTGAGGCGACAGGGTCATTGAGGAGCGCGACCGCAGTGTCCCGTTCGTAGGTCAAGCGCGACGCCTCCGTGCGCAGGACCTCGCGGTGCGCGCCAAGCTCGAGCAGCGCCTCCTCGAGTACTGCGAGCTTCCGCTCGTGGTCACGCTGCAGCTCCTGCCTTTCAGCTTCGTGCTCGGTGAGCAGCGTCGCGAGGAAGGCGTCGTCCTCCTCCAACCAGGCGTCGTGCTCGCGAGCTGCGGCATCCAGAGCTCCCTCTAGCAGCGCCACACGCTGCTCCAGGACAGCCTCGTGCTCATAGACCTTGGCCACTCGAATGCGCAGGGACTCAAGCTCCTGCACCAAGAGAGCGTTGGCTTCGCGCGCCGCACCTGCCCCGTTGGCCAGGTGCTTCAGCCCTCGCAGCAGGAGCCCCAGATTCGCTTCTGTGCGCGTGCTCTCCACCAGTGCCAGCTCCAGCTGATCCATCGCGCCGGCTAGGTCGCGCTCCGAAGCGGACAGCCGCTCACGCGCCGGTGGGATGCCACTCTCGTGAACCGTGTGACGACTCACCCGCAAGTCGCCCGAGTCCGGAGCCAGGTCATGGGCGGCCGAAGCTTCGGCCCGCAATGGGTTCGCTTGGCGCGGCGTCATTGTAGGGACTTGTGGGACAGCCGCTGCCAGCGAGCAAGCTCCTTTTGGCGAGCGCAACGAATCGGCGATACCAGCGGGATTTCTTGGGCTGCCCTGGCCCCACCCACCCAACCCTAGGCGCCTCTGACCACGACACGGACCGTCAGCCGGCCCAGCCCGGACTCGGCCCGCCTACTTGGGTTCGAACAACCACCAGAGCATCTGCCCCCCGTAAATCAGGCCGAGGCCGATGATCATCAGGTTGATCGCGCGCTCAAACTTGGGCCTGAGGTGACGCAACTTGGTCCTGAGTCCAAACCTGCTGGCCAAGAGCACGAGCAGGATCGCCAGCAGGATCTTGGCTAACACGCCGACGCTCCGCAACTAACTCTGCACGAGCTGGCCACAAGCCCCCTGGATGTCCCTGCCTCGCGAACGACGCACCGTGACGAGCGATGGACGACGAGCCAGCAGGGCTCGCGCGAAGCGACTCACCTCAGGCTCGCTAGGCGCCTTGAACGCTGACAGCGCGTGCTCATTGAAGGGGATCAAGTTGATGTTGTGCGGGAACGTGGCGCAAAAGTCCGCCAGCCGTTCGGCATCCTCAACACTGTCGTTGATCCCAGCGAGCAACACATACTCGATGGTGATGCGCTCGCGTGGACGAAGCGGGTAACCTTCGAGCGCGGCGCGCAGCTCTGCTAGCGCGTAGCGGCGACCAATCGGCATGATCTCCCGGCGCACCTCGTCCGTGGTCGCGTTCAAGCTCACGGCCAGGAGCGGCCTTATCCGCAGTTGTCCCAGACTCAAGAGCTCGGGCACGAGACCAGAGCTTGACACGGTGACGCGCTTCGGCGAAATCCCAAGTCCCTCGGATCGACAGAGCACTTCGATGGCCTGGGCGACGTGGCCGAGGTTGTGGAGCGGCT
>JANNWK010000762.1:0-2888 GCA_031408355.1 Myxococcales bacterium | reverse complement strand
CCTGGCTGTACGCAACAACTGGTAGGGCGGAGCGGGGCCCTGCCTACTCCGTGCAGCGCGTGGCTTTGAGCGAGAGCGTGTCGAAGTTGAAGCTGCTGTCGAACGTGTGAGCCACGAGATCCATGGTGACGTCCTGGCCGACGACCTTGGCCACCTCGTCCGAGGGTGCGTCATGCGTGAAGGCCGTCCAGGTGAGCTTCGCGGGGTCGTCGCCTCGCCAGTCGTGAAAGGTGCAGTTCGGCGCGACGGCGCCCACCTGGTAGATCGCCGCCACGGTGTAGTCGCCGCCGTCCGTTGCGGAGCCACCGGGCAGAAGCTGGTAAAAGCCTGAGAAGGTGAGCTTTACGGTGTCGGCCGGGATCGCGACGGGCTGGAACAGATCCGCGTACTCCCGCTTGGTTGCGTCGGGGTCGGCGGGGCCGAGTTCCGCCGACCACTCCCCGCTATGGGCGGGGTTGATGCTGAAGATGTTGAAGGTCCAGGTGTCGGAGTTCTCCTCCCACGCGCCCTCCAACGCATCGAGATTTCCGTCGAGCAGCAGCTCCTCGGTGGTGGGCTTCCCGGCGACGCAGCCAATGCCGACCTTGCAGACCAGGCATTCCCCCACGTCCGGCTCGCACAACACGCTTTTCGCTTGGTGCAAGCAGAGGCCGTCGGGGTCACAGCTGTCGACCGTGCAGTCGATGGAGTCGTCGCAGTCCGCCTTCACGCGGCAACCGCTCTCCGCTTCGCCGCCCATGCCGCCCATGCCACCCACCGAACCGTCGCCCGCTTCGCCCGTCATTCCGCCTGCACTGAGATTGCCGCCTTCAGCCTGGCCTGCGTTCGCCTCGCCTCCCTGCGCTGTGGGTCGCCCACCCGTGCTGCCGGAGCTGCCTGCGCGCGCCTGCGCTCCCGAGGTGCCGGCGGAGGCGTCGTCGTCCAGCGCCGGATCGATCTCGTAGCTCGAAAGGCCCAGGATGTTGGCGCATGCGCCGACCAGCAACGACACCACCACGAGGGCCGGCCCTGACCGATGAAAGAAGCTCAACATAGTCGCGCCAGTATCGCACGGGACCGAGTCCGCCAGCCCGTGTTCTGGCCGGCGGTCGCTGGGGCAGCCCGGATTTCGCGAGCGAGAGCCATTTTCGACTCCCCGACAGCCGGTGAGGCGATCCTGTGCGCGCGGCTACGGAGCCTGAAAGAGCAGGCGCTCGAAGGCGACCGAACCGTTCAGTTCTGTGTCCGCCCCACAGCGCCAGCCACCGTCCAGCCCGCCACCAAGGGTGTGCCAGCACAAACGGCTATCGCTGCTCAGGGACTGGAGGACGTCGCAGCTGCCGCGCGCGACGGCAGCGCCCAGCGGCGCGAAACCCCACGACTCATTCTCGCTGAAATACCAGCCCACCCCGTTGGCGTTGTGCACGCTGTTGCCAGGGCCCGTGTCGAAGAGGACGTCATTGCGCGGCGCGTAGGCTGCGACTTGGAGCGTGCTTGAGCCGGCCTGGCGACAGGCCATCATCAGCTGCGCTTGCGTGCAACTGGCAAGCACCTTGGAGATCGGTACGGAGTCGCCATAGCTGCCAATGAAGCACTGCGACCAACCGGCGAGCTTCTCGATAGGGACGTTGGTGGCAACGCCGCTGAACGTGTAGCCACCCGTACACGCGCCGTCGCTGCAGCTCAGCCCTTTCGCGCACGGACTATTGCAGTCACCGCAATGGTTCCGGTCGGTCATGATCTTCGTCTCGCAGCCATTCCCGGGCTTGGCGTCGCAATCGCCCCGCTCGGGCGCGCACGAGCAGGCCCGCGCGCCAGCTTCGCAATAGGTCCCGTCCGGGCACTCCTGCCAAATGCTGGCCGCTGAGCCATCGGAGCTGCACTGAAGCAGGTTATTCTTCTCGCAGAAGAGCGCCGACGGCTGGCAAGCGTTCGGACCCCCGGCCACCGGGAACGCCCCGCCCACCGCGAACGACCCGGCCACGCCGAACCAGCCGCCCATTCCCAGCTTTCCACCCTGCGCGTTCCCACCGCCCAGCGGCAGCGAACCACCGCCTTGGCCCGTACCCGCGCGCGAATTCGTACCACCGCGGCCGGACGTGCCGCCTGCACCGGGCACGCCGGCTGCTTGATCCTCCCACCCGCTGGTCCTTCCTCCGCAAGCGCCCATGCCGCTCAGCGCAGCGATCCCAGCCCCGAGAACCCAATTCAGCTTCCTAGATGACATGCGCATACTCCGCCCGGTCCTACCGTTGCCTCGCGGGAACAGTATACGCTCGCGGGGGCGGTTGTCAGGATTTGGTAAGATTTCCTGCGGTGGCGGGGCGGGTGGTCGCCCCGGGGTGGGCGGGCTGGTCGGCTGGGGGGAGCTCCCCATTGCTCCCCGATGCGTTGGGCGTTGGGCATGGACGATCTCGGCGATGCGCTTCGCGATGCCGTTGCTTTCCTCGAGAAGGATACGGGACGCGGTCGTGAAGAGCTGTTTGGCGACCGCGTACTTGAGCCCGAACAGATGAGCGCACGAGCCGCCCCGCGTCGCACTATCACCGGTACGCAACGCTGATGCAGAGCTGAGCGCTAGAGCGGGCATCGGTTTGAAGGCCTGGAACCTCCCTGGCCCGTACCGGCTCGTGAGTTCGTGCCGCTTGGTCCTCCCAAGCCGCTAAGACGTGCCAACCGGCTCTCCACTGTCCGGCGCGCTCCCCCGGGTCGCGCTGGCGCGGGCCTGGTTCCACGGACCGAGATTGGCTGAGGGAGGCGGTCGCTTGTCGGCGCTGACCAATCGCGGTATTATCCCAGTATGACCGTCGCGCGCCTCGCTGTTTCGTTCGACCAGGGCCTTGCCCGTGCGGTCCGGTTGGCGGCGGGCAAAGAGCCTATTTCCAACTGGCTAGCCGACGCAGCGCAAC
>JANNWK010000761.1:0-1883 GCA_031408355.1 Myxococcales bacterium | reverse complement strand
ACGGGGGTGAAGCGGGCGAGGCTGGCAACGGCAGCATGAGCGGCGGTCAAGTCGGTCTCGGCGGAGAGCCCGAGCCGGGTGCCGCAGCGGCAGGCTCGGGGGGCGTCGCAGGCGAGCCGGGCGCCGTGGCCGGGGCGGGTGGCTCCACGCAGGACGAGTGCCCGACAGGTTTTGGCGAGTGCGACGGAGACTCGAGCGAGGCCTGCGAGCAGGACTTGAACGACCTGAGCAGCTGCGGAGACTGCGACACCCAGTGCACCAATGAGCACGGCGGCGTCGTGTGCGCAGACTTGGCGTGCCAGGTCACGAGCTGCGACCCCGGCTACGGGGACTGCAACGGCAACCCAGCCGATGGCTGCGAGACCGCGCTGCTCGAAAACGACGAGCACTGCGGCGCGTGCGGTCGCGACTGCAGCTCCGTAGGGAAAACTTGCACGGTCGACAGCTGCGGCGACATCGCGATGCAGCAAGGCGTGTTGATCGGCACAGGCAATGGTCCTTTCAATGATCGCGCCTTTGCGTTCTCAACCGACATCGGCATCGTCACCATGACCAAAACCAGCAGCATCGTGCAGCTCTTCCCGCTGGACGGCTCGGCAGGGAAGGTCATCTGGAACAGCACGAACGGCGAGAGTGGCAACGAAACGCTGGTCATCGACGGCCAAGAAATATTCTGGGCCCAGCGCGGCACACCGCCCGTGGTGCGCAAGAAGGCCTCGAGCGCGGCGCTTGTCACGCTACCGACTGACGTGTTCTTTCCCGAGTACATGCCGGTCTACTTGCGGCAGCAGGGGGACTATTTTTACTGGATAAGTGGGGACTTCGGCGAGCCTGCTTACGTCTACAGGCGTTTGCGCGCGGCAGCCTCGGACGTGGCCGGGACACGCATCGTCAACGTGGCGCAGGGCAGCGCCTCGACCCTCAGCGGGTTCGCCGTCACCAGCGATGCCATCTACTGGGTGACCTCGGATGACGCGAACGCCGTCACGACCGACAACGACATTCGCACTGTGCCGCTCACGGGTGGCGTTCCCACTTCCGTACCCAAGGTGGCCGGCGCCCCCGACGCCGTGATCAAGGACTCTGGCAGCTTCAACATCCTTCCCAACCTGACCGCGCAGGGCGATGCCTTGTATTTCGCCCGCACCATCGGCGAGACCGCGATCAACGGCATCTACCGATTCAGGCAGGCTGACGCGGCTCTGACCAAGATCGCCGAGGCCGAGAACGTGACGACGTTCTGCTTGGGAGAGGCGTTCGTCTACTACGGCCTGCACGCACAACAAGGCGTGTGGCGCGCGCCCATCGCCGGCGGCCAGGGCGTCAAGGTCGGCCCAAGCTACCAAACGACCATCGTCGGCGTCGACGAGACATTCGCCTACGTCGCCGTCGTCAACCAGCCATCCTACTTTTACAAGATCTTCCAGTAACGCTTACTTTGACCACGACGGGCGGCTTCGGCGCTGCGTCGGTCGAGATTGAGATTAGATGCCATGATTCGCTGCGTGGCCGGTGAGCTGACGCTTCGGGCACCAGGAACCAAGTCTTACGCGTAGTGTCAGCGCTGCCCGTATCGATAAAGTGGGGATACACGGAGATCCCGATGGACGTGGGAATCGTCTGAGCTTAGATGCCATGATTCGCTGCGTGGCCGGTGAGCTGACGCTGCGAACCAAGCGGGCGAGCGGTCCCCTCCGTCGAGGTCGGCACAAGTGCCTACAATGGGCACTCAACCAGGGCCCTTTGGGCCAAGAACCGGGCAAGCCGGCGAACGTGCTCGCCCCGAACGGAGGAGACCATGCGCTATCTTGGAATGGATGTTCATGTGAAATCAACGGTTTGGTGCTTGCTCGACGCTTCCGGAGAGGTCGTCGAGAAGGGCA
>JANNWK010000760.1:0-1717 GCA_031408355.1 Myxococcales bacterium | reverse complement strand
CAATGCTGACGCGCGCGCCGAGTTCGTAGAAGTATGTGTTGCACGACTGCACGATGGCTTCGTGGAGCCGTACATGCCGATGAACGCCAGTGCAGCGGAAGTACCGCTTGCCGTACTCGTACCCACCCCGGCAATCGATCTCCGTTCCGGCGTCCAGCAAACGGTCGGAAAGCGCCGCCAGGGCGCTGAAGGGCTGGTAGGTGGAGCCGGGCGGATACGCCGCGGAGATGGTCTTATCCAGGGTCGGCTTCAGCGGATCGACGTACAACCGCCGAAAGGCATCGCCAACGGCTTTGACGCCACTCCCCCCGGAGACGAGATTGGCGTCAAAGCTCGGCTTTGAAAGCGCTGCCAAGAGCCGACCGGTACGCACGTCCACAACCACGACAGCGCCGGCCAGCTGCCCGCGCATCGCACGCTCAATCGACGCCACCAGCTCAATGTCCAGTGTGAGCGAGATGTCGCGCCCAGGTACAGGCTCGACGCGCCGAGGCTCCTCGAGGTAGCGGGCTTCCACCGCCTGCACGTCGTCGCGACGCGAAACACCCCTAACGATCTTCTTGAAGCCGCGCTGCCCGCGCAGGTAACTCTCCCAGCGCCGTTCAACACCGATCGCGCCCAACCTATCCCCGGCGCGGTAGCCTCGTTCTTCAATCCGCGCCAAGTCCTCCGCCCCCACTTCCCGCATGTAGCCCACGGAATGGGCGCCGAGCTCACCGTACGGGTAGTAGCGGACAGGCGCAGGCGTTACCTCCACGCCCTTCAGCTCCCTGGCGTGAGTCGCCAGGTAGGCGACCGCGTCGCGGTCGACATCGACCTTCAGCAGCAGCTGCTGGCCGCGCTTTTTTTCCTCTTGGCTCGGCAACGCCTGGACTTCCCTGATCTTCCGCTCGAGCGCGGTCCGTTCGGCGTCATCAATGTTGAGCAGCTTGGCCACCCTCGGCCAGCTCTCAACCAGGTCCACCTCGGCCGGTGTGAGGTGGACGTTGTACGAGGGTCGGTTGGCGGCCAGTACCCGCCCCTCCGCGTCACGAATGACCCCACGGGTGGTCGCAAGGCTGCGTTCGCGCACGATGTTCTTGCGCGCCTGGGCGCGATGCAGATCGCCCTCCACGACCTGCAGTTGAGCCAGCCGACCCACCAGCACAAGGAACGTGGCGACCGCCGCCAGCACCAGCCACCGATATCGACGCCGGAACTCGCCGACGTCCGAGCGCTGTACAAGGAACCTCACGTCAGGTTGGCTCCGTCGGCAGGGGCACGAGCTGCTCCCCCCTGGCGCAGGCGCTGGGCCAACACGAAAAGCGCGGGTGCGAGCAGCCCAGTCGACACGGCGTTTGCCAAGACCACGCTGGCCATTCCGACTGGGCGGCGACTATCCGTGCCGAAGACCGCGAGCACAATCAGAACCAGTGCGCTCTGTACGACTGCGAAACCGAACCCCAGCGACGCGCGCATCAACCAGGTCTGGGCGGTCAGGCGCACGCCAGCCACGCGCGCCAGCCACCAAATAGCCACATGGACAAAGGCGAAAAGGCCTATCGGGGCGGTCGCCAGCACATCCTGAATGTACCCCATAACGAAGGCCAGGCCGGCGCCCTTGGCCATCGAGTGCTCGTAGACACCAAGGTAGACGACCATCGGCAGGAGCAGGCTGGGCGTCGCGCCGTGAATCAGCCGCTCACCCACGAACGAGCCCAATGGTCCGAGGATTCGG
>JANNWK010000759.1:0-4375 GCA_031408355.1 Myxococcales bacterium | reverse complement strand
CCGGTGGCTTCGATGTCGTTTGGCTTCGCGCGCGCTACGGCCCTTTCGCTCGCGCTGCGCGCGCTCGCGGGCCTGTTCGCGTGCTTGGTGGCCTGCGGCCCGCTGCTCGAGGTCGTGCACCTGGTCGTCGCGCGACACGCTGTCTGCGCAGAGCACGGGGAGCTGATTGAAGTCTCGGGCCACCACTCTGCGACGTCTGAGCAGGAAGCCGCGGGTCAGCACGAAACGCCGACAGGCGACGGCTCAGGCGAGACGGACGAGCACGAGCACTGCCAGCTGCTCGGGCGTAACGAACCGCGGCTAGCCCTGGCCACGGCAGCGACCGGGCTGCTTGTCCCTGCGCCGACGGGGTGGGAAGCCCCACGGGCGGGGATCGACGTCGTCGCTCATGCGAGCGGTTTGGCAGTGCTGTCGGCCGCGCCCAAGACGTCGCCGCCTCCGAGCGCCTAAGCCGCCGGCAACGAGCGCGCTCCCTGCCTGACGGGCAGGCGGAGCCCCGCGCGAAGAAGACGCACCACCACGCGCTGAGTGAGCGCGCCGCCCAAGCGCGGCCGCCTGTCATCGCAACCTTCAACGACTGAGTTCGTAGTCATGCAATTTCCATGGGCGCGCCTGGCCACGGGCGCGCTGTTCCTTGCAGTGGTTGGCTTGCTAGCGGCCTCCGCTCGCGCGCAAACCGTCGTGCCACCGGTCCCGTTAACGCCTCTCACGGCAGAGCCACCGCCTGGCCGGAGGGGGACGAGCGAGGTGAGCCTGTACCTGACTGTGAGCGCCAGCGGTGAGGTGACGGGCGCGGAGGTCGTGGCCGTCGGCGATCCAGAGCTAGACGCGCGAGCGCTGGCGGCCGCGCGAGCTTGGACCTTTCAGCCGGCCACGCGAGCTGGCAAACCGGTAGCCGCGCGGATCGCGGTCCAGGTGGGCTTCGCGGCAGCACCAGCGCCCGTCGGCGTGACGCACCCCGGCCTGGCTAAGGCATCAGTACCGTCACCGCCACCGGCAGCCCCGGCGCCACGGGAGATCACCGTCCGTGGCCGGCTCGCTGCCCCCTCGGCGGGCGTCTCCGACCTGCGAGTCGACGTCGGCGAACTTGCCCGCGTGCCGCGCAAGAACGCCGGTGAGCTGCTTCAGCTCGCACCCGGCGTCTACCTCTCGAACGAAGGGGGAGAAGGCCATGCCGACCGGCTTTACCTGCGAGGCTTCGACGCTCGCGAAGGTCAAGATATCGAACTTAGCGTCGATGGCATTCCCATCAACGAAAGCGGCAACTTCCACGGCAACGGCAGCGCCGACACCGGTTTCCTGATCCCGGAGCTTGTCCGCGGGCTGCGCGTCCTGGAAGGTCCCTTCGATCCACGCCAAGGCAACTACGCCGTGGCGGGCAGCGCGGAGTTCGAAACCGGGCTGGAGCAGCGCGGACTTACGGCTCGCTACGGGATCGGTTCGTTTGGGGCGAAGCGTGCGCTGCTCCTGTTCGGGCCCTCTGGCGCGAGCAGTGCGACGTATGGGGCGGCCGAGATCTACGAGACCGACGGCTATGGTCAGAACCGCGACGCCAAGCGCGCGCGTGTCATGGCCCAGTATCAGGGCGAGCTGGGCGAGCATGGCAGCTTCCGCGTGAACGGCGCCGCCTACGGTATCGAGTACCACAGCGCGGGCGTGCTCCGGAAGGACGACGTGGACGCCGGCAGGCAGGGCTTCTTCGACACCTACGACAGTCGACAGGGCGGAAACTCTTCGCGCTTTCAGCTGGGCGCGGACCTCGAGCAACGCGTCGGCAGCACCGTCTTTCAGCAGCAGTTCTTTCTGATACGTCGCGGGGTTCGGCTGCGCGAGAACTTGACCGGCTTCCTGCTGGACTCTCAAACGGCGATCCAGACACCACACGCACAGCGCGGCGACCTCTTCGACCTGCGAGTCGACGAGACCACCTACGGCGCGCGAGGCTTTGCGCGCACCGACCTCCGCGCTCTTGGACGGACTCACCAGATCGAGCTTGGCTATTTTGCTAGGGGCGACGACGTCGAAAGCACCCGACAGCGGCTCGACACGGCCGGCGTACCCTACAAGACCGACGCCGATCTGGACGCGCAGCTCGGAGATCTGGGGCTCTACGCCGAGTTCACGCTACGCCCGCTTCAACTGCTCAGCCTCAAGGCTGGCGTACGCAAGGACCTTTTCCTATTCGACGTGCTCGATCGTTGCGCGGTGCAGAGTGTTTCGCGCCCCTCGCCAACGGCTCCACCCGGCGACGCAAGCTGCTTGGCCGCTCAACGATTCGGCACGTATCGAGAGCCCGAGCAGCGCTCGTCAACGGCAAGCAGCAAGGCAATGCCTCGCGCAACGCTGACGCTTGGTCCCTTCCGGCACTTCGTCTATTCGATGAGCTACGGCGAGGGCGTCCGCTCCATCGATCCGGTCTACGTGAGTCAGGATATTGCGACTCCCTTCGCCAGTATTCGGGCCGTGGATGGGGGAGTCGCCTATGCGCACGACCTCGGCGTCCTGAGCGTCAGCGCCCGGTCGGTGTTCTTCCGCACGCAAGTCGATCGCGATCTAGCGTTCAGCGAAACCGAGGGCCGCAGCGTGCTGGGCGGAGGCACCACACGCACAGGTTGGAACGGGCTGGTGAGACTCCACGGTGACTTCTTCGACCAGAGCGCGAACGCCTCACTCGTGCGTTCGACCCTGGATGAGACCGGGCTACTCGTCCCCTATGCGCCCGACTTGGTGATTCGCTCAGACAGCGTCGTGTTCGGGGAGCTACCGCTTCGGCTCGGCACGGCCCCGCTGCGAGGCACCTTCAGCGCAGGCCTGGGCTACCTCGGGCAGCGCGCCCTGCCCTTTGGTCAGCGCAGCGACGCCACTTTCACTCTGGATACCGGGGCGAGCCTCGCGTGGCGCGACATTGAGCTCGAGTTGGAGGTGACCAACGTGCTCGACACCCGCTACCGCGCAGCCGAGCTGAACTACGCGTCGGACTTTCGCTCGAAAGCACTACCTACACTCGTACCGGCGCGCCACTTCGCCGCCGGTGCGCCGCGCGAGTTCTTTCTCTCACTGGCCGTCACGCTAGCCGGGGGTTCCCCTTGATGTACCGTTTTGCACTCCAAGTCGCGCTACTGGGTTCGTGTTGCCTCGCTCCCGGTTGCGTCGGCAGCGCGGGCGGAGAACTGCTGGAGTTCGAGGCCTACGCGGCGGGCCCAGCCGAGGCCGGCACGACCGAGCACCGCCTCCTGTTCACGACGAACCGCGGCTACGAGGTCGAGTTGGTCGACGCGCGTCTGTTCGTCGGCGGCGTCTACCTGAACCGGTCCCGTCCGACCTCCGTCTCCTCCGATACGAGCTGCTTCCTAGCCGGTATCTACGTGGCCGAGGTCACGGGCGGGTTCGAGGTGGATCTCTTGTCAGCGACCCCCCAGCCCTTCCCCGAACGAGGTTACGCCAGCACGGAGCCAGCGCTGACCGGCGAGGTTTGGCTCAGTCATGGCGACATCAACGAGCCAGCCGCGCAGCCCCCGATCCTGCGAGTCGCCGGAACCGCCAAGCGCGATGGCGCAACCTACGCCTTCGAAGGCACGCTGAGCATCGGCCAGAACCGAGTGGCTCAAGCGACCTGCGCCGCGCTGCCCGGCGCGCACCCCATCTGCAAGCAGCGGGTCGTCTCGCCCATTCCGCTCGAGCTCACCGCGAAGCCTGGCCACCACCTGCTCCTGCGCGTCGACCCGCGCGGCATGTTCGGCAACGTCGATTTCTCGACGCTCGGCGAAGGCGACACCAAGGAACTCTACCGCTTCGCTGACGAGACCGGAGCCAACCAAGCCAGTGACAACCTCTACTCCGGCATGCGCAAAAGCCTCGGAGTGTACTCGTTCAGTTGGGTGCGAGGAGAGAGCCAGCAATGAAAGCAATGAAAGCAATGAAAGCAATGACTGAAGTGATGCCAACGACGCCACCGCGAGCCCGCCGTCGGGCCCGCGTACCCGCTAAGCCGGCGTTCTGGCTTGGACTGTGCCTGGCTGCCGGGGCGCTGAGCGGCTGCTCAGGCGGCGAGGCCACGGGGAACGACGCGCCAGGCGGTACGCTACAAATAGCCGTTTCGGGTGAGGCCATTGCCCAAAGCGGCCTGTTGTTTCCGACGGGAAGCGAGGTGGCGCTGGTAGACGGCTGGGAGCTCCAGCTTTCGCATGTGCTGGTCACCATCAGTGATGTACTACTCGCCAGCAACCCCGACCGAGCCCCCTCCGACCCATCGCAAACGGGCGGCGTCGTAGCCCGAGCCCGAGGGCCGTGGGCCGTGGATCTCCACCGACCGGGAAGCCTTCCGGGAGCGACCGGAGAGGACCTGGCGATTCCGCTCGCTGTGCTGGAGGGTCAG
>JANNWK010000758.1:0-8661 GCA_031408355.1 Myxococcales bacterium | reverse complement strand
GTGGTCCTCACCTTCTACATCGGTTTCTGTGAAGTGGACTTCGACTATCAGAATGGCTGCGGCTGGGAATGCGAGACCTGTTTCGACGGCAGTTGCAAGAGCCCCTACGACGCCAACAACGGCTGCCCCGGGCAGTGTACGACGCCGAGCTGCAACAACCTCCAGTGTGACTTCCCGTCCGACGTGAACAGCGGCTGCGGCTGGGAGTGCAAGACCTGCGGCAACGGCCAGTGCGACCCGGGCTACGACTTCTCGAACGCCTGCAGCTCAGAGTGCCGGAATACCTGCAACAATGGCGTCTGCGACGGGCAACCTGACTACGACAATGGCTGCCCCTGGGAGTGCCAGAATACCTGCAACAACGGCGTCTGCGACGGGGGGCTCGACTACCAGTACCTTTGCGGCTGGGAGTGCGAGACCTGCAACAACGGCTCGTGCGACCCGGGCTACGACGAGAGCAACGGCTGCTGGTGGCAGTGCCAGACCTGTGACAATGGGGTCTGCGACGGGGATTTCGACTACAGCAACGGCTGCGGCTGGGAGTGCGAAACCTGCAACAATAACAGCTGCGAGAGCGGCTACGACCAAAACAACGGTTGCCCGGGTGAGTGCGCCAATCAGTGCAACAACAATCGCTGTGACTTTCAGGACTGGAACAGTTGCCCTTGGGAGTGTGCGAACTGCGGCAATGGTCGCTGCGATGCAGGTGAGAATCCGACCTCGTGCGGGGACTGCTTCTGTAGCGACCGCATCTGCAGCGTCACCGAAACAGCTCAGAACTGCCCCGAGGACTGCCTCAAGGTCACCTGTCCCAACGGGAAGTGCGACAATGGCGAGACACAGGCCAGCTGCCCGCTGGACTGCGGCGCAGTTCCGGTCTGCAACAACTTCCAGTGCGAAGCCGGTGAGCAGGTCAGCTGCCCCCAGGACTGCTTGGCGCAGGCGTGTGGTGACGGTCGCTGCACCAGCGCCGAAACGTTGTTCTGCGTCGTCGATTGCGGCACCAGCTGCGGCAACTTCACCTGTGAGATCACAGACATCTTCCTGTGCCCGGCCGAGTGGGCCATGTGCGGGGGCGGCGGGTTCCCGCTCCCGCTCCCGCTCGCGGCCCGAGGCACGGGGCCGGGGCCGGCGGCCGCCCCTGTGAGCCCGGCGCAGGCTCCGTAGCGTCGGCCGCCCGGCGGCCGCGGCCGGGCGGGGGGCTTTTCCCCGCCGGTTGAGGCTGGCTCCAAAACGAGTTTTGGGGCCAGCGTTCTCAAGTATGCTGCCGAGCTTCGAGCTTTTGCATGCCTGCTGACCCGAGCCTTTCTCAACAACGTGAAGTCGCCGCTCGGGTCGCCCAGTGGCTCGTAGACAAGAGTCGCCCCGACGAAGCCGTGGCGCTGCTCGCTGCGTGGGCTGCCAATGTCAACGACAGCGAGGGACAGCACCTGCTCGCCGAGGCCCTGCGTATCGACCCGTCAGCGAAGATCGCGCAGATGGCGTTCGAACGCATGGAGGGCGTAGCGGGTGAGCATACGGTGCTCGACGCCGCCATCGTTCGTTTCGGACCCCCCGAGCTATCGCGCCTTGAAACCGAGATGCGCCGCCCGAGTTTTCGGCGGGCGCAGATGGGCTTCAACAACAACATCAAGTTCCACGACCAGGTCTTCCACGTGCAGACGGAGGACAGCGGTCTGGATCAGCCGCACGTCATCACGCACCTATTCGCGGACGGCGGCCGTGTGATCAAGAGCCACAAACGTTCCTACGCCGAAGCGGTGGGTCGAGCTGACGTGACCGAGTTCGTCCGCGGCTTAATGAAGGCGCAGCACCTTGAGATGGTGCTGTCGCTTCGCGAAGGCCGCTTCGACAACGTCATCGCAGGGCGGGAGGCGGGCGGTTTGCAGGTCTTTACTGAGCCGCCGAATGTCGACAACATCAAGAAGCTTGCGAGCCAAAAGAAGCAGCGCGCTGAGGTGGGAGCGTCGTCGTCGATTGCCCCGCCCATGCCGACCACCGCGGCGGCGGCTGTCGCGCCTGCGCCTGCTTCCGCTCCAGCACCCACGCCCGCCAACCGCGCTCAGCCCGCGGGGCCCAGGGTGCATTTCACGCTGCATGTCTTGCGTAGTCTGACAGGCGGACCGGAACGCTACGACCCACCAGGCACTGAGGTACTGATCGGCGCGGCTGGTGGCATCGGACTCCCCGGCGAGCGCTTCTGCCATCCGGAAGAGGCGTTGCTCAGCGTCCGGGACGGGCGGCTATGGCTCGAGGATCTCGAGGGTGGCAACGGCGTCTTCCTGCGCATCCGCACGCCGGTCGAACTCGAGATGGGCGACGAGTTCGTGGTCGGGGATCAGCTGCTCCGGATCCACAAGAACCCCATATCCGACGATGGACCCGATCCGGATCCGACCTATTTCTATTCCTCACCGAAGTGGCCGTCGTCGTTTCGCGTGACGCAGGTCTTCGAGGGCGGCGCGGAGGGGTGTTGCGTGGTCGCACGCGGCAATACCCTGCAAGTCGGCTCAGCCGTCGGGGATCTGGTCTTTCCCGACGACCCGTTGGTTGCCGAGCAGCATTGCCTGATAGAAGAGCAGGCGGGCGCAATGGTCCTCACGGACTTGGGCACGCGCACCGGCGTCTTCGTGCGTATTCGCGGCGAGCAAGAGCTGGCGCATGGCGACGAGTTGCTGATTGGCAGGACGCGCCTCGTGGTCGATCTGGCGCGCAGCGCGGCCTAGGGCACTGGGGCATTTGCCGGGCTGGCCTCGTAAAGCGACCACAAAAAGCGAAAGGCCGGGCTTGAAGGCCCGGCCGTTCTCATCACGCAACGAAGTGAAAAATCACTTCGCGGCGTCAGCGGGAGCAGCGGGAGCTGCTGCTGCGTCAGCCGGAGCTGCCGCTGCGTCAGCCGGAGCGTCAGCAGGCTTGTCTTCCGGGGCAGCCGCGGCCGCATCGGGCGTGGCCGGCTCGGGGGTGGCTTCGCCACCGCAAGCGCCAAGGGCAAGAGCAAACACCGGAACGAGAGCAATCAAGGAACGAATCGACATGAGGAGCCTCCTAATAGCCGAACCGATTGGCTCGGACCTGGAACAGACGCCCAAGTACCTCAAACCGGCTCAGGTACAAAGCGCAAAACGCTGATTTGGTTCGATAACATAAGCAATATCATGTGGTTGAAGATGCGGCTTGGCTGCGCTGAGCCGCTTGTCCCGCTGCCGGTCGTCGATTTGAGCCGAAATCCCGACCGCCTGCGTCCATCCTCTAAGGCCTGCACATGGGACTTCCGAATACGTCCAAGCGCCTGCGGCTCGTTTCAGCGGGTACGGCGGCGCGCTCGGCGCCCGGCGAGGAAGTCGCGGACGACGGCGTCGACGTCGAGCTGGTCCGGCGTTCGCGAGCGGCAGAGGTGAGCGCCTTCGAAAAGCTGTACAGAAGGCATGCGGAGTTCGCCTTCAACCTGGCGGTGCGGATCCAGGGGAGCTCGGCCGACGTTGAGGACATCGTCCACGACGCTTTCCTGCGAGCCCACGAGAGGCTCGAGGATTTGCGCGAACCCGCCGCGTTTCGCGCCTGGCTGGGCAGCATCGTCGTGCGGCTCGTTCGAACGAGGCTGCGTCGACGTCGGTTGCTAGGTGCGTTGGGCCTGAGGGCGCCTGAGCCACTGGAGCTCGACAGCATCGCCACGACCGACGCCGACCCGGAAGCGCGTGCACTATTGGCTCAGGTGTATGCCTTGCTTCAGACGCTCGCCGCCGACGACCGCATCGCCTGGACGTTGCGCTACGTCGAGCGCCACCGGCTCGAAACCGTGGCCGTCATGGTGGAGTGCTCGCTGGCCACCGCGAAGCGACGCATCGCCCGCGCTCAGCGGTTTCTCGCCAACCACTTCGTTGCGCCCTTCGGTGAAAGTCCCTCATGAGCCGTAGCCGCATTCCCGAAGTGCCGGCCGCGGCCTTGAAGCGCCACGCTGCGCCAGAAGGCGTCGAGCGGGTGTGGCGTCGGATCGACCTGGATATCCGGAGAATGCCGCGAACGCGGCGTTCGTCCCTTGTCTGGCTACCCACGAGCGCAGCTGTGATTTTCGGGTTGGGTGTGCTCGTGGGCGCGCGCTTCGTGCACCCGCCCGTCGAGCTTGCCGCCGTGGCCGAGCCGCGGACGCTTTCGGCGACTCCGGGGGCCGCGCCCGCCGTTGGGCGGGAGGCGCCCAGTCTCGCCAACGCTGACCGTGCGCCCCGCAAGCTGCGCGGAAACCCCCGCGCGCTTTCGGCAGTCGTCGCCGCTGAGGAAGCCGAAGAGTACCCGGAGACTTACGGTGAGCCCGTGCCGCTCGTTGTGGTTGAGCCGGTAGCGCTGAGCGGGCCTGCCGAATGGGAACGACTCGCGGAAACGGGCGACTTCCGTGCCGCCAAGCTCGCGCTCGACCGCGAGGGCGGCTTCGACATGGTAAGCGGCAGTGCGTCGGCCAGCCAGCTGATGAGCCTGGCCGACATTGCGCGCGCGGCGGGAAGCCGTGAACAGGCACTGCTCGCCCTCAGACGGGTGCTGTTGGCGTACGTTTCCGCTCCGGAGGCACCCATTGCCGCATGGACCCTCGGGAACCTGCTCGAGCAGTCGGGCGACAAGCTGGGCGCGGCGGAGGCGTATGCAACCTATCGGCGCTTGTCACCGACCGGCGACTTCGCGGAAGATGCCGCGGCTCGTCAGGTGGATGTTGCGCTTTCCGAAGGCAATCTGGAATTGGGTAGCCGCGCGGTGGACGAGTACGCGCAGAACTTCCCCAAGGGCCGGCGTTTGGCGGAGCTTCGTGGGCGGCTCGCGAGGTTGGCGGGTGCTGCCGAGCCTTCGGCGCCAGCCATCGCCGAGCCTGATGACGAGGAAGAAGTCGCCGACCCCGACGTCCCGACCTTGCCAGGAACGGCCGCGCCGGCGCGCGAGCGCTGAACTGGCGATCGCTGCCTTCCGCGCGCTCGGCCTTTTCGCCTTGCTGCTGGGCGCGACCCCGCGACAGGTGATGGCCGCACCTGCGAGCGTGCTGGTCGAGATCGACGCCCAGGCGGAGCGAGTTGTCGACGCGCGGAGTACACGGCGCCTCGTGCCCCTTGAGCTGTCGGACGTGGCGGTGCCGGCTAAGGGCTCGCCGCGTAGCACGACCGTGCTGTTCTTTCGCGTCCTGGGGCGAGCTGACCGATCCCTACGCATTGAACTCTGGGAGCGAGGTGAGTTTCATGGCGCGCGCCTGGTTGCCGGTTCATCCGAGCACCCGCAACTCGTGGCGCGCCGGGTGGCGTTGGCTGCAGCCGAGTTGGTACGCCGCCTCGCTCGTCGCCGGGAAGCGGCGCTCGCTCGTGCAGTCCGGGAACGTATCGCCCGCGAGTCGCGCCTGGCCTCGTGGCGGCAGCTCACGCAGGACGGACCGCGCGCTCTCCGCGCCGAGCTAACGACCGGGGGCGTTCCCGGCTCGCTTTGGACCATTGGCTCCCGAATGTCGGCCGAGCTATCCCTGCTTCGTGCGCTCCGGCTTGACGTCGGTGGCGAGCTTTCGTCGGGCTGGCTGCAGCCGCGCCTGAACGCGGCGCTCTACGGAATGAGCGTCGGGCCAGCGTATCGCGTTGCGCTCTTGCGCGGGCTCGACGTGGATCTCGGCCTGGATGCTTCGGCGCTACTGCTGCTGGTCCCCGGCGCCAACAGGCTGGACGAAATCGCCTATCAAGACGCGTCGTGGACGGCCCGGCTCCGGAGTTCCTGGCGTCTGGAGCTGGCGTTGTCTCGCCAAGTTCGAGGCGTGTTGGGTGGCGAGTTCGGGGCCATCTTGCGCGGCGTCAACTACCGCGTCACCGATCCCCACCGACATCGGCTTGAGGGCGTGTGGGTCGGCGCCGCGCTAGGACTCGTCGTGACGCCAGCGCGCTAGCGACTGAGCGCACAAAAAAGGCAACAGGCCGTGGCGAGGGAAGTCACCACGGCCCGTTGAGAAGAGTGCAACAGGCCATAGCGAGGGGATTCACTACGACCTGTTGAGGAGAGGACAGCGATCCCAGCATCGGGGTGGGAAGCGGGGACCGCTGAGTAGGAAGCGGCGGGACTCGAAGAGGAGACGTGGGTAGAGGAGGGCAGCGGAGGAGGGCAGGGGAGCGTGTCGTTCGAGTGCCGCCTGCTCCCGACCTAGTGCATTCAACATGCCAGCTACCCGGTCACCAGATCTCGGTCACTTAGGCCCGATCTGGCGAGGCAAGCGTGTCTCGTCTGCGAACTACGTTTCAGATCCGGACTCTGACTCTGTCTCGGGTTGGGACGCGAAGAGTGCCTGACGATCGCCGCGGGTGAGGCTGACGAAGCGCCCGTCGATCCGAAAGCCTGCTCGACCGTCCGGCAGCGGTGCCTGCCGACAGCCTCGTACCTTGATCCGAATCGTGCAACTGCGCCCTGGGCTCTGGTGGGTCGCTTCGAGCGTCGACCCGGGGGGTGACGGCGCCTGCGAAGCGATAGTGACGACGTCTCCGCTGTGCTCGACGATGAACGCGTCGCCGCCGCGCTTGAGCGTCACGAAGACGGGGTCGTGGGTCATGCCTTGTAGGCCTTGCGCCCCCTCCGCATCGCCGCCTCGGCGTCGCGATTCTCCACCTTGGCCTTGAGTGAGTGCCGCTTGTCATAGAGCTTCTTGCCGCGGGCCAGCGCGAACTCCAGCTTGGCTCGTCCGCTCTTGATGTAGCATTTGGTGACGATCAGCGTCATGCCGTCACGATCGACCGAGCCGCGCAGCTTGTCGATCTGTTCGCGGTGGAGCAGCAGCTTACGCGGCCGCCGCTCGTCGTGCCCGAAAGCCGCGTGCTTCAGGGGCGGGATCCGCATGCCCTTCACCCAAGCCTCACTGCGCGCGTCAATGTCTACCCAGGCATCTGTCAGGTCGGCGGTGTTCTCACGCAGCGACCGCGCCTCGCTCCCGATGAGCACCAGGCCGGCCTCGTACCTGTCGCCCAGCTCGTAGTTGAACTCGGCCCGACGATTCTTGGAAATCAGGCGGTCGCCGGTGGGCTTCTTGCTAGCTGCCGCCATGGTGTTTCAGGACTCTAGAAATGCGGGCGCGGAATATGCTGGGTGGCGGGGCTTTCAGCAAGCCCTGCTTGGCCCGGCGCACCCGGCCATGCCTTCTAGGGCACCAAATCCGAGACCTTGATGGCGGTGCCAAACACTCCGAGGCACATCTCGTCCAGGCTTTCCTCGCCCAGGTACACGTCCTGTGGCGCTGCCAGCCCCTGTTCGGTGAGCGCTTCGGACACGAAGTAGTTGTTTAGGCTGTTGTCGTAGGTGCAACGGAGCCTGACGATGTCTCCCGCCTTGGCGGACGGAGCCTGCTCGATCGGGATGTCGTAGGCGTAGCCGCGCTGCCAGCCGATATTCCAGTTGGGTGTCTGCAGCAGGCTTTCCTCGCCGGGCTCGCTGCCCGCGTTCTTTCGAGCGATGCTGATGTGCATGTCCGTGCCCACGAAGTGCATGTGGCTGCCGACGGTCCATATTCGCAGGTCGGGCGAGTTGTTGGGCACGCCGTATAACATGGTTTCTGTGTGCGCCTCGGCTCCCGCCGGGATCTTGAACTCGACCGTGCCGCCGTCGTTCGGACCCGGCTGCAGCCCGAGCCCGTCCGGGCTGGTTGCGCGGTCGTTGCCAATCAGCGCGATGGTTCCCACGTACTCGGGGATGGCGTTGCCGTAGCCGCGGAGCTGAAGGGAGGTGGCCGAGTCGGTCTCGGGAGCGTTCGTAGGGTGGTAGTGAACCTGCATCACGAGCCGGCCCGTGCTGGGGAGGCTCAGGGCGACGCGCTCCGGCGCTCGCAGCGGCGTTGCGCCGGGCGCCCAGGCCATCACCAGAGTACTCCCGCTGACGTTCGGTCCGCCGAAGCAATCGTAGTAGCCGCTGCCGGCGGCGAGCGCGGTGCTCTCGCCCGCCGGATCCGTGTAAACCAGCACATGGTGGACGATGGCCGCGTTGCCGGGCGTCACCTGCAAAGCGTCCACGAGCACGCGATCGCCCAGGAGTGCGGCGACAGGTCCGCTCGCTGCGAGGGGCGTGAGGTCGGGTGCGAGCGAAAAGCAGATGAGCCTGTCGCCTGGGCCCTCAATGGTCACCGGGGTCGGGATCGTGACCGAGACCTCGGCGTCCGTGAGCGCAAGCTCCGCTGGCGCGGGCAGCGGGGCCGCGGTGTTCGGATCGCCTTCGGGCGCCTTGGCGTCGTGCCACGCGCGAAATAGATCGATCTCTGCCTGCGACAAGCGCGGGTCATCCTTGAAGCCGAAGCGCGGCTCGCACTCAGCCGTCGTGGCCGCCAAGAAGGGCGGCATCGCGCGAGCTGCGGTGTTGCCAGCCAAGTAACCGCTGGCCTTGGCCGCCTCCGCGTACGTCTCCAGGCCGAACGGGCCAATCCCCCCGGCGCGGTGACAGGCGACGCAGGCCTCCGTCACGAGAGGGGCGATATTCTGGTGCCAAGTCGGAGTAGCGCTTCCGCCGCTGGCTCCGGCGGCTCCGCCCACGTCCGCGCTGCTGCCGCCCTTGCCCCCGCCCCCGGCCGTTGAATCCTGCTGGGCGCCTTGGTCGGTGCATGCGGCGAGCAGCAGCGTGAAGAGGAGGGCGGCGGTCGGGGACGATGAGTGCGCGCGCAAACTTGGAACTCCGGGTCGG
>JANNWK010000757.1:0-8701 GCA_031408355.1 Myxococcales bacterium | reverse complement strand
CGCAACGGCGATCCTCCTACCCGGCGCTCGACCCGGTGCTCGACCAGCGCCCTTCGGACGTGCACGCGCTAGCAAGGGGGGACGAGTTCGACGGCCCCCCCGAACTCAAGCGCCTCAAGGGCTGAAGCCGCTACGGCGGGCAGGCGGGGACGAAGGCGGGACTCGCCGTGGTGGTCGTCTTTGCGTCGCTCAAAGTATCGGTCACTACAACCACCAATTGCAGGGGCGCGCTGCAAAGCTCGCCCACCTCAGACTCGCTGAGCAGCTCCTGTTCGGCGACCGCGAAGAGCACGCGCTTCGACTCCCCGGCGGTCACAGCAACGGGAAACGCCGGGCTCGGCGTGGCATCAAGAATTGGCCGCAGCTCCGTCCCAGCTCGAGTGAGCGCCACCTTCGAGAGGGACACCTCCGTCGGCGAAGGAGCCTCCGGGCCCAGCTTCAGGACCAGCTCGAAGTTGCCTGTCAGAGCTGAACCGAGCGCGACGGGCGAAAGCTCGAGTTTCACCGAAGCCACGCTGGTCGAGAGCGAAATGAGGTCCTTGCCGCCGCAACCGGCCACCAACCAAAGGCTCACACAGAGCAGGCTTCCCCGGAGCGTCGGACGACGTAGGATGGGCATCGCGGTGAAGTCTAGCTGTTGGTCCCTCGAATCCTCAACTGGGGCGCTGCATCCAGGCCGCCTTGGCCGGTTTGCTCGCCTGGCGGGGAGCTTGCTCCTAGGCTGCGCGGGGACGGCGCCGCTGGCTCCCTTGCCGGCGGCCACGTCGCAAGCCCAAGCTACCGGGCCCGCTCTGCTTCAGGCCGCGAGCACCGGCGAGCGGCTTGGTGCGCGAGACCCCAGCGAGGGTGCCGAAGCCCCCGCCACAGTCGCAACGGTACCCAGCGGCGACATCGGTCGGGCCGGGCCGGTGAGGCTGCTGGCCGCCGGAGCCAGCGGCGCCTGGGTCGCGCTGTGCCAAGGCGAGCCGATGGCACTCTCGCTCGTGCTCGGTGCAGGAGAGGGAGAACCTATCGACGCTTTGTTGGCAAGCGACCCGGGCGGACGCTTCGTGGTGAGCGCCCGCGCTGGCGCGGTTCACTTGATCGACACGCAGGCACGTTCGAGCCTTGAGCTTGCTTCGGCGGACGTGCGCCGCGCCCGAACGGACTTCGCTGCCCACCGCACGCTGAGCTTCGACCGGCGCGGCGAGCACCTCGCCTACCTGCGTCGGAGTAGCCAAGAGTCAAGCGTCGTCGTGCGCAGGCTCGAAGACGGCAGCGAGCGCGTCTTCCCGGTTGGCCTGGGCGAAGTCTACCGGCTGCGGCTCGGGCGCAGCGCCGCGTTCGTCACTTTGGACGTGATCCGAGAGGACACCAACCACAACGGGCGGCTCGATTGGCCAGCACCTGAGGAATCCGCAGCCGACAACGCCTGCGCGCCGCCCCGGCCGCTTCGCTACCGGACCTATCAGGGTCGCGGCGATGTGCCCAGCCGATCCATCCTATCGCTCGCCGACGGCACACTGCGCGACCTACCCGAGCTCGTCACGACGTTCGCCGACGCGCTCCTGGTGAGGGCGCCCGATGGCAGGCTACTGCTCGACGCAAAGGGAGTCAGGACCGCCTTCGCGCCTGCAGCTTGCGCCGGCCGCGTGCTGCTCGCCGACGAAGCTCGCAAGCTTGCGCTTGTTGCCTGTGACTTGCCCAAGAAGCCAGGCAAGCGAGAGGTCTGGCTGTTCGGGCCCAACTTCGCCAAGCAGCTCGGCGCCGAACTGCAAGAAACCGAGCTCGACCACGAGGGCGGCAGCGACGCTCGCCTTGCGCCCATCTATCCTGGCGCCGAGTCCGCGCTCGTCGACCTTCAGAAGCGCGAACTCGTGGCGCTTCCCGCCGGCTCACGGGTGCTCGCGAGCGAGGGCAATACGGCGGTTATCTGGCGCGGCGACGACTTACTACTCTTTACGGTAGACACGAAAACCGAACAACTGCTCGCCCGGGGCGTCGCCAAGAATCCGGACCTGCTACTGACCGGGAGCACGCTGCTCCTCAGCCCATTCATCGTCGTAGGCGGCGGCCTGCCCGCTCGCTTGAGCCCAACACCCGAACCGTTGGCTCTAGCCGTGACCGGTCAGGTCCTGACCGGGAGTCCCGGCTCGCCGGCAGTGGCAGGCGTGAGCCAAGGTCCCTTGCGCTGGCTCGAGGCCGGAGTCACGGCGTTCTAACCGGCAAGATTGTCCTGACCCACGCGCCGCACTAGGGTACGCCGCCTCGCATGGACCTCCTCGCTGATCTTGAGTTTCGCGGCCAGCTCTACCAGCAGACGGACGCCGAAGGGCTGCGCGAGCACCTGCTTCTGCCACGCAAGGTATACGCCGGTTTCGATCCGACCAAGGATTCGCTCACCATCGGCAACTTGGTGCAGATCCTGCTGCTGCGGCGCTTTCAACAGGCTGGTCACACGCCGGTCGTGGTGATGGGCGGCGGCACCGGACTGATCGGTGATCCGTCAGGCAAAGAGGCCGAACGGCAGTTCCTCACGCGCGAGCAGGTCGACCAGAACGTCGCGGGTCAACGCTTGATCTTCGAGCGCTTGCTCAGCTTCTCGGGCAGCAACGCCGCCCAGCTGGTGAACAACGCGGACTGGCTCGAGAAGCTCGGCTTCATCCAGGCGCTGCGAGACGTGGGCAAGCACTTCTCGGTCAACATGATGATCCAGAAGGACAGCGTGCGCGAACGCCTCAGCAACCGCGACCAGGGCATCAGCTACACGGAGTTCTCGTACATGCTGCTGCAAGCCTACGACTTCTCCTACCTGTTCGAGCAGCAGGGCGTAACCATCCAGGCCGCCGGTTCCGACCAATGGGGCAACATCGTCGCGGGCGTGGATCTGATCCGACGTTCTCAGCACAAGACAGCCTTCGGCCTCACGACGCCACTGGTCACCAAGGCCGACGGAGGCAAGTTCGGCAAGACTGAGTCGGGCGCCATCTGGCTAAACCCGGAGCGCACTTCGCCCTACGCTTTTTACCAATTTTGGCTCAACGCCGCCGACCAGGACATCCCCAAATTCCTGCGCACCTTCACGCTGTTGTCTCGGGCTGAGATAGAACAACTGGAAGCCGAGCACCGCGAGGATCCAGCTGCTCGCGCAGCCCACCGCGCCCTCGCTCGCCACATGACCGAGCTGCTCCACAGCGAAGCAGGACTAGCCCAGGCCCGGGCCGCGACAGAAGCGCTATTCTCCGGCAACGTTGGCGAGCTTTCGCAGCCCGCCATCGCTGAGCTGTTCGGCAGCGCGCCGTCCTGCTCTCTCCCCAAGGAGCGCCTGGCGGGCGAGGGCTACTTGGCCGTCGATCTCTTGGTCGATGGCGGCGTCGTCAAGAGCAAGCGGGAGGCCCGCGAGTTCCTTGGCAACGCCGCCATCTTGTTCAACGGCCGGAGCGCAACGCCCGAATCGCGAGTCACGAGCGACTGGCTCCTCCACGGCGAAGTCCTGCTCGTGCGTCGCGGCAAGAAGACCTGGCACGTCCTGCGCTTCGCCTGAGACGAGTCGAAGTGACGAGGCCCATTGACCTCCCGCTGCGCGACGCCTAGCAGCTCGCTAGGCGTCCGCGTCGCTCAAGGCACGGGCGGTGGAACCACGCCCTTGTTGCGGGCCGCTTCACAACCACGCGCCACGCCCGTGGAGCCTTCGTCCGTTACGACGACCTTGAACTCAACGCGGCGATTCTTCTCCCAGGCGACCGGATTGGAACCGGTATCGAGCGGGCAGAATTCGCCGTACCCCTGCGATACCAGGCGTTTCGGCGAAATGCCGCGCTTCTGCATGGCGTCCATCACGGATGCGGCGCGGGCCTTGGTGAGGTTCAAGTTGTGCTCGTCGGTGGAGCGTTCGTCGGCGTGGCCAGCAACCTCCATCACCGTGAACTCCGGGTGGCCCTTCATGGTCGCGGCCACAGCGTCCAGGATCTCGTTAGAAGCCGGCAGGATCTTGGCGCTGTTCGTTTCGAACTGCACCTTGTCCAAGATCACGATGTCGCTGCCTTCGATGATGACCTTGCCCTTGTCGGGGCAGCCATCTTCATCCTGGAAGCCATTGTAGGACTCCGGATCGTTCGGGCACTTGTCCTTCACGTCGGGGATCTGGTCCTTGTCGTTGTCCGGATCCGGACAGCCGTCCTCGTCCTCGAACTTGTCCTTGTCCTCGGCGTCGTCGGGGCAGGAATCGTCCTTGTCGGGGATGCCGTCCTTGTCGTTATCGAGCTCGGGGCAGCCATCGAGATCCTCGAAGCCGTCCTTGTCCTCGGGATCGTCGGGGCACTTGTCCTTCGAGTCCGGGATGCCATCGCCGTCGCGATCGCCGTCTTTCGCGGCCTCCGGGCAGCCGTCTTCGTCACGATCGCCGTCACGGTCTTCGGCGATGTTCGGACAACGGTCGTCGACGTCGAGGATGCCGTCGTTGTCATTGTCAGGATCCGGACAGCCGTCCCCGTCCTGAAAACCGTCAAAGTCCTCGGGCTCGTCGGGGCACTGATCTTGGTCGTCCTTGTAACCGTCGCCGTCCCGGTCACCGATGGAGGGCTCGAAGACGAAGCCGAGAATCAAGCGCACATCCGCCGCCTCGAAACCCGTTGAGAAGGCGCGGCTACCGCCGCCCATCATCAGGTAGCTGTTGCGCTCGACGAACAGCTTGATGCCGCCCACAAACTCCTGTGACAACTTCTGCTTTGCGTCCGAACCGCCACCAACCTGGTAGCTCCCGTACGTCTCTGCCACCAAATCGAGCGCCTCCAGCACTCGATACGAAAGGCCGAGGCTGAACGTGCCCAGGTTGGCGCCTTCGAACACGCCAGCGTTGAGCTGAGGGCGATTCGTCACCGGATCGAGTTCGAAGCGCGAATTCTTCCCGGTGTGACCGCGGTAGCCGACGTTGGCGCCCACGTGAAAACTGCGCGTGGAGCCGAAGTGATTCTCGAGCGCCAGCTGCGGCCAGTACCAGAAACCAGGATCTCCGCCCAAATCTCGTGGGGAATCAGCGATCGGAATGCCCGCCTGCACGACGGCAGCCAGACCGACGGTGCGGTCCACCCGGGTGATCCGGAACTTGCCGTGCAGGGCCAGCGATGAAATCTTCTGGGCATCCAGAGGTGCCGCGTTGTACTGACCGCCGTTGGGGCCCACGCCGTAGGCCTCCGCGCCGGTCATCAGAATGACGGGGACCGACAGGCCGACCACGCCCAGATTGGCGATACCGTAGTTGAAACCGAACGTGCCTTGGATGGAGTTGGGGATGAGCGCCGGCAGGCCCGTGCCTTCCTGAGTGAGCATCGTGCAATCCTCGTCGCCGCACTCCCCCACGGTGCCGTCCTTGTTGGTGCCCTGCGGCACGCGACCCTCACGAGTCCGCATCAGATTCTTGCCGTAATCGAGCACGAGCCCGAAGCTGATGTTGTTGGCCCCGAGGATGTCCGAGCCGTTTACGGAGAAAAACCCCTTAGAGTCGACGGCGGGTCGAAACAGGTGCGTGTCCAAGCCGTCGCCGTTGCCAGCGGGTGCGCGCAACTCGCTCGGCACCTGGGCGGCAGCCAACGCGGGCACACCCAGGATGGAAAGCAGTATTGCCGTTTGGCTTGTCTTGACACCCCAGCGTTCGAGCGGCTTCAGCATCCTGTTCGTCTCCATCTCTCGGGATCGCGGAGTGCGCGGAAAAGCTGGTCTTTCCAGCGTCGCGGCACGCTAGCATCGCCAAAAATGGCGTGTCAACGTAGGCTCGCGCCACGGGCTTAGCTCCGCGCCTTCGCGCTCCTTCCAGGTCCATTCCCACATGGGTGTTTTCCAGCGTCTCCCGCTACTTTCGCGACCGACTCGGCTCGCCTGCGCCGTCTCCCTATTCACGCTGACCAGCGGCAAGCCAGTGCTCGCCGAGCTGCCCACACTCGCCGGCTCGTGGACCGCCAGCCCGCTCAGCAGCACCTGGCAGCTCGGCGACTGGGGCAAAGCCTGCGGCCCCCCACCGAGCGGCGGGGGTGCCCCCGGTGGACCCGTCACTATCAGTCAGCGGGGCAACGAGCTGGCCTTCGTGGGAGCAGGCCGCGGCTATTCGACCGCGGAATGCTGGGAGCAGCAGCCGGGACTGCAACGCATCAGTCACAGCGGCTCGGCCCGCAACTTTCAGAACGTTTGCAAGACAAACCCAGGCGATCCCCGGCAGGCGAAGGTGGTCACCAGCATCGCCGCCACCGACAGCCGTATCAGCTTCGACGAAACCGGTCAGTATCAGTTCGTGATTGAGGGGCAGAACTGCACCGCCAGCGTGCGGCGAACCCGCACGTATACGCTCGTGCGCCGCGCGGGCGATGCCGCCAGCGCCGCGCCGAGTGCACCGCCCCGCCCGGGCCCCGCGCAGGCGCCTCGACCCGTGCGCGACTGCGGCAGCCCGGGGCTTCCGGAGCGCCTCGAGGTCCGCCCGTCGCGAAAGCTGCTGCGCCCAGGCGAATCCTTTGCTTTCCGAACGGCCGTCTTGGACGCCCGCGGCTGCAGTATTCCCGTTTCACCCACGTGGAGGGTTCTGGGTGGAGCCCAAGTGCTCAGCGTCACCGGTCCCGGCAACGTGACCGCCAGTCCGACCGCCGCCGAGTCCGAGGTAGCTGTCGAGGTAACGCTGGGCGACCGCTCGGTTCGCGTCGTCGTCGAAATCGCCTCGCGCGAACGCTACGACGCCCTACTGGCATCTCGTGGCCTCGATGAAAGCGGCGAGTCGAAGGAGGCGGCCGTGCTGGGCGTCGCCTCCGATTCGCTAGGGGCTCGCGAGGTGGTGGCCCGGGACGAGGGCTCGAGCAGAACGCGCTGGTTCGTCGCCGCCGTGGGTGGCGCCGCCCTGCTGCTGGGCATCATCGGTCTTGTACTCGTCCGGCGCACACGACGTCCTGCGGCGTCCGATCTCCCCGCGGACGAACACGAGACGGGGCCGCACACGCCCCCCGCGCGCGAGGCCAAGGCGTGCCCCACCTGCAGAACGCTGTTCCCTCCGGAAGCCGAGTTCTGTCCGAACGATGGCAGCCGACTGGTGTCGCAGACGGGGCCGGCAGCACTGGCCCCGCCCGACACCGGGCGGGTGGTCACCCGCTCGATCTGCCCGATGTGCGGAGCGCAGTTCACCGGTGACATCCGGTTCTGTGGTGAATGCAGCGCCGCTGTGGTGCCGATCAACTGAGTGAACACGACCGAGCTGCGGCGTTCGGCTCAGGGTCGCTTGGCAGCGATCCGAGTCGCCACCGTCTTGAACGGCGCCGTCCACACCTGCGACTTCTGCTCTGCCAGGTAGCTCGCGAGCGAGGCGTGCGCGGCTGTACTCGTCGTCAGGTAGTTGATCGTGCAGGTCTCTGGGGCGTAGGCCAAACCGCTACACGTGGCCTCCTCGCCGACCCCATGAAATAGCAAGACCAGCCAGGCGCGCGCCGCCACAGCCTGATCCACCAGCGCGCGCAACTGGTCCCCCGTCTTCCCGCCCGCATCGAGCTGTGGGACCTGGCCCAACACCACGACCCGCGGATCGGCCATGCCGTCGGCGGAGACACGCGCCGCAAAGAAGCGCTCGTCCACCAACGCCGAGAAGTTGTGCCCGCTGGGCCCGAGTCCCGCTCGATCGCTGGCGCAGGGGTAGGCGAAAGTGAAGGGCGAGACCGCGCCCAAGCGCAAAAGGCGGGTCAGATTGTCGGTGAGCTCGGCCGCCATGCGTGCCGAATCGTAGTCCGTGAGCCTGAAACCAGCGGTCTTGTTGGGGTCGTTGCAGGGATGATTGACGGTGTGGCCCGCCAGCTCGTGGCCTTTGGCGGCGGCCGCCTGCCAGGCCAGGTGCCGAGCATTCAGCGAGGCCGACGCGTTGGGGAGCGCCCAGTCGTGGTCAACGCCCTCGAAGCTCGAGAGGAAGAAGGTGCCCCGAAGGCCAACGGCTTCGAGCGCCGGCTGCGCCACAGCGAGCTGGGAGTCCAGGCCGTCGTCGTAGCTCAGGCTCACGGCGGCCAGCGCCGTGCCTTCGAACAGCCCGTCGCCGTTCAACACTCCACCCCCCGCCACGCCCCCGAGCGATGGTGCGCCAGCTGCGCCACCCGCTGTGGAGGAGCCTGCCGCGCCGGCCGGGCTCCCCGAGGCCCCAGCGCCTTCGGCTGCGCCGCTCGGACCTGAGCCACCCAGCCCATCGCCGCCGCCCAGATTCGCCTCGTTCGGGGGTGGACTCGCACACCCGCTCAAGCCAAGCAGGCTCGCACAAAGAACGACAACTGCTGGGTGGGGCATGGCGAGCAGGCGGTGCACGCGAGCCATGTGCGCAGCCGGCCCGCGTGATCCGCAATTGTGCGGCGTCCTTTCAAGAAAGACCTTCAACGGAAACGAGATCCGACGGCGACTAACCGGCATGCCCGATTGCGCCCATCGCTCTTCTCTTGCACGCGCCAGCGTGGCGGCGGCGCTGATGGTAGCCGCATGCAGCGGCGCGGAGCCGGGTAGTCTGACCCCCGCGCCGGCCGCGGTCCCCTCCGCTGGTATGGCGGCGGCGGGAAGGACGGCCGGGAGCGCGACCGGCGGCAGCACGACGAGCGGGACTTTCGGCGACGCGGGTGGCGGCGGCGCAGACAGCGGCGCCACATCCGCCAAGGTAGGCAGCATGGGCGAGCAGGCAGATCCGGGGAGCGCGGGCGACGGCACGTTCGAGCAGGGTCAACCC
>JANNWK010000756.1:0-1710 GCA_031408355.1 Myxococcales bacterium | reverse complement strand
ACGTGAATTCGCAGGGGCTCATCACCGGTTGGCTGAACGAGTTGGCCTTCGCTCCCATCGACCTGGCCGAGAGCGCTCCGTTGGACAGCGAATGGTCGGGAGACCGCGGTACCGGAGCCAATTACTTCTCGCAGGACGCGGTGATTCGGCTGGCGCGGGTTGTCGGGATCGAGCTTGTGAGCTCGGCTTCGCCCGGCGAGAAGCTGAAGGCCGTGCAGGCCCTAATGGCCGAGGGCGATCTGCGGGCGCGCCGCATTTTTGAGACCCTAGGTGTATTTTTGGGCTACGGCCTGCTCGCCTACGCCGAGTTTTACGCCATGAAGCACGTGCTGCTGCTGGGGCGCGTGACCTCGGGGGAGGGCGGCAACGTCCTGCTCGCGCAGGCACGCGCGGTGCTCGAACGCGAGGCTCCCGCGCTGGCGGCGAGGCTGACCATTCACTTGCCCGACGAAGCCACCCGGCGGGTTGGACAATCGATCGCTGCGGCAAGCCTGCCGCGGCTCTGAAGGGAACCATGAATTTGCAACTCTCTCGTCCCAGCGCCGATCTGTTCGTGCCCGATGCAGAGGAGAGCCAGCAGGCGCTCCGGCGCACCACGCATCTGGCCGTGGGCGCGCACCAGGATGACCTGGAGTTCATGGCGGCGCACGGCATCGCTGAGTGTTTTCATCGCGAGGAACGCTGGTTCACCGGCGTCGTCGTCACGGACGGTGCGGGAAGCTCGCGCGCGTTCGAGTACGCGGCCTACAGCGACGAGCAGATGAAAGCGGTGCGACGGCTGGAGCAGCAGAAGGCTGCGTTCGTGGGCGAGTATTCGGCCATGCTCCAGCTAGCTCACCCGAGCTCCGCCGTGAAGGACGCCGCGAATCCTGCCGTGGTCGACGATCTCGTAGCGATCCTGCGCCAGACTTTGCCCGAGGTGGTCTACACCCACAATCTAGCCGACAAGCACGATACGCATGTGGCGGTCACTCTGCGCGTACTGGCGGCCTGCCAAAAGCTCGCGCCGGAGGAGCGACCCCAGCGCGTGATCGGCTGCGAAGGCTGGCGCGACCTGGACTGGCTCTGTGACGCGGACAAGGTAGCGATGCCGGTGGACGCGCACGAGAACCTGCACGTGGCCTTGATGGGCGTGTTCGACTCACAGATTGCCGGCGGCAAGCGCTACGATCTAGCGACCGCGGGTCGGCGTCGAGCGCACGCCACCTATTTCGCTTCGCACGGTTCGGATGAGCACACCGGACTCATCTGGGGCATGGATCTGACGCCGCTGCTCAGCGGCGGGGATCCGAGCGAGTACATCCGCCGCTATATCCGGCGCTTCGAGGACGATGTCAGCCAGCGACTGGCGCGGTTTGCCGCTAAAACCTGAGCGATGCCGGGCTACTCGATCGGGTAGCCCACGGCGCAATGCCCGGTTGGGTCACAATACGCGACCGCGGAGTCTAGCTGGGGCTCGCAGGCGGCGCAGGGCGGCGGCATATCCCCGCACACCAGCTTCTCCAGCCCGCCACTGTGGCTGACGGCGACCACGTTGTCCCCGACACAGCTCTGGCAACAATGGGTGCCGCTTCGCAGGTAGCAATCAAGCTCGGTCTTGCAGGCTGTCACGCCGCTCTTGCGGATGTCGTGAACCACGCACTGGCCCTGCACGCAGTCCGGGATGAAGTACTTCAGCTGTTGCTCGTGAGGTAGCGGCTCGGCGCACGC
>JANNWK010000755.1:0-2583 GCA_031408355.1 Myxococcales bacterium | reverse complement strand
CGTTGCCGATCCCGCCCATCGTTACCACCAGCTTGCCTTGAACGGTCTTGCTGCCGTCGAAGCTGCCGCGTTGCCCGCCGTGCCAACTCTTCGCTTTCGGGTCGGCCTCCACTGGAGAGAAATCGATATCCTGGCGGTTCTTGCGGCTGGGGTCGATCATGATGAGCGGCCTCAGGTAGCCCGAGCCGCCGGAGCCTGCCCCGCCTGACAGCGCGCCACCTGAGTTGGTGCCGCCGCTCGAGGCTTGCTGACCGCCGGTAGCCGCGGTCCCCGCCGTGTTGCTAGCGGGGTCGGCTCCGCTCACGCCAGCGCTGGTGCCGTCGCTTTGGTTGCCGGTGTTTCCGGCGCCGCCGGCGCCCTGAGCCGCCGGCACCGGAGTTTCACTGGAGCAGCCGATTGCCAGGAGCGCGAGCAGTGGCAGTGACAGAGCGGTACGCGAGCAAATCTGCGCCATTCGGCAGTAGTGTCCGGACCACGGGCAGGCCGTTGCCCTGATCCGGGGCCTCGCCCCGGCGGCTCACGGAGCCTGGAGGCAGACGACGGCCGCGTCGCAGTCGACGGTGTTGGCCGTCACGTAGTCGCTCAGGCAGTAGAACCTCGCCTGATTGGCCGTCTCATCCGTGAAACAGTCGATGTAGTAGGATTCCAGATCGTCGTCCGTGCAGGCGGCCGAACCCTCGTTCTCAAGGCACGTGCAGAAGGCGCTGACGCCCACGCCGCACTTCTCGTCCAGCAGCATGTCGGGCACGCAGCCATCGCCTGAGGCACTGGCAACGCAGCCAGCGGAGCTGAAGCCGATGCCTGCGAGGGCCGTCGAGCAGTCAACCTGCGCGTACATGCCGGCCTGGCACACATTCACGGTCGAGTCGTCCACGCAGGCGTTCGGTGAGGTGCCGGTGGTACAGCTGCCGGTCGGGATCGGGTCGGTGCTGCCGCTGCCGCCCTTTCCAGGTCCCGTGCCGCCGTTGCCGCTTGGATCCACGTCGCCGAACTCCGAGTCGACGCAGCCAAGAATCTGACTGCAATCCTTGTCCGGGCAAACGCTGGCGTCCACGATGGCGGAATCGTTGTAGGTCTTCGCAGAGGTGAGGCAGTCGGCCTTGTCGAAGTCGTCTGTAAGATTGCACCTCTCGAGCGCAGCACCAAGATTGTCGCAGAAGGTCTGGCCTTTGGCGCTCGGCGCTACGCTGGCCCGGATCTTCGCGCCGCAGGAGCCGATTCCGAGTCCGCAAGCTATTCAGGAAAAGGACCGACTGAAAGGGCGGAAACGCTGGGCCGTCCAGCTGCCCCGGAGCGAATCCCCGCTTGGCGCGACTGCGTCGCCGCCCTCACTCGTAGCGCGCCGTATAGCTGCCCACTTCGGCCGCGAAGAAGGCGTAGGACAGGGAGCGTACAGGGGCTGTGCGGCGTAGCGCGACGGTCGCCCCGGCGTGCTCGAGCGCGACCAGGCCCTTGTTGCCCACGCGGCTCGGGAGCATGGCCTCGAGCCCAGGGTTATTCAGCTGCGCGGGCAGGTGCAGCGTGAAGCTGAGAGTTTGGCCATCGAAGGCCAGCGCGTCGAAGCCAGACGTATCGCGGAGGTCGAGCCAGTCCAGCAGTTGCTGCGCCGAAATCATCGCGACGGCGTCCGGCGCGCGCTTGGCGATCTCGCCGAGCAGGGCGCTGCGGAAGTTGCCTTCCAGCCCGCCCGAGTAGTCGTAGTGCGTGCCGACGAAGCCCACGAACTCGCTAGGGCCGAGGGCGCCGTCGAAGAGCTTGCCGATAGCCTGGGACAAGGTTGCCAGTGTCGCTCCGGCCTCGAAGTACTCGTAGTCCATGTCGCTGACGAGCTGAAAGACGTCGATGAGCTCGCCGTTCGTTGCTGTGAAGCGCATCGGCATCGCGGAGCCATTCAGGCGCCCCAAGCGGTTCAGCGTGCCGGGCAGCGCGTAGGGCGTGTAGTTTTCATCGAGGCGGATGCCCAGTTGAAGCTCGACCTTGGGTTGTGAGTCCCAGTCGGCGAATACGAAGCAGTGGCTGCGGTTGGTTCGCGCGGGGGGGATCGCGTAGTCCTGCTCGAACTCCGTGAGCCGGGCCTGAAATCGCGCAAGTAGGTCGGCTGGGCTCGACCAAATGGCGCAGCCGCCGTCGCGATCCATCGCGACGTGGGGACCCAGCTCGAAGCCCTCGGCTACGAGCGAGGCCGCTCCGCCGTTCTTCAGCCCGCTCACGTTGCTGTACACCCACGAGGTAGCCCGAGCGCAGGTCCACTTCTCGACCGAGCAGCCCACTTGGCTGTAGCTCGGCGACTTGAGCGTGTCGAAGAAGGGGACGGTGCCGCTGTTGTTGTGGTCGTCGCCCGTCATCACCACGGCAAGCTTGCGTCCCTCCGGCAGGTACCAAAGCCGCGGTAGCGGCAAGGCGTCGCCCAAGAGCTCGTGCAGCACCCGCACGAGCAGCCGTTGCTGCTCATCGGCCTGGGGGATCTCGAAGTTTTTCGTGTCGAGGGAGGCTTGGAATAGCTCGGAAGAACGCGGCACCGCGTCCAGCTCGGTGCGCCCCGCCCGCGTCGGATCGCCTTGTCGGGTCTGGATCACTGAGCAG
>JANNWK010000754.1:0-2617 GCA_031408355.1 Myxococcales bacterium | reverse complement strand
CGGGATCTACCGCGGGGTGTACCCGGTGAAGGTGAACCAACAGCGCCACCTGGTAGAAGAGATCGTAGAGGCCGGCAGGCCTTGGAGCTTCGGGCTAGAAGCCGGGTCGAAGCCCGAGCTCTTGATTGCGCTGGCCGCCATGCAGGACGTCGGCGGGCTGATCATCTGCAACGGCTACAAGGACCAGAAATACATCGAAACGGCGCTGGTCGCACAGAAGTTCGACAAGACGGTCATCATCGTGCTCGAGCGACTGGAGGAGATCGACATCGTCTTCCGGGCCTCTGAAAAGTTGGGAATCCGGCCGCTCTTGGGCGTCCGCGCCAAGCTCACAACGAAGGGCGTCGGTCGTTGGAAGGACTCCGCGGGCGAGCGCGCCAAGTTCGGACTGACAACGTCCGAATTGATTGAGGTGGTCGATCGTCTCGCCGCGCGCAACATGCTGGATACGCTGCAGCTGCTCCACTTCCATATCGGCAGCCAGATCTCAAGCATCATCCCGATCAAGAACGCGATGCAGGAAGCGTCGAACATCTACGTCGAGCTAGCCAAGCTGGGCTGTAAGATGGGCTACTTGGATGTCGGCGGCGGTCTCGCCATCGACTACGATGGTTCCAAGACCGATTTTCACGCGTCCAAGAACTACCAGCTCGAAGAGTACGCGGCCGATGTGGTGGCCCACATTCACGCTGCTTGCGCCAAGGCCGACGTGCCGGTGCCCACCCTGGTAAGCGAAAGCGGCCGAGCTATCGCGGCGCACCATTCGGTGCTGGTTTTCGAAGTCGTGGGAGAAAATCAGGTCCGCTTCCCGCAGCCGGCTCCGCCCAAACCCGAGGCGCACCGCTTGCTGCGCGAACTCTACGACACCTATTGCGGCATCGCGCCCAAGAACGTGCAGGAGAGCTACCACGACGCCAGCCAAGCCAAGGAAGAGGGGCAAAGCCTTTTCAAATACGGCTACCTCTCGCTGCGCGAACGCTCGCAGGTCGAGAAGATGTACTGGAACTGCTGCGAGAAGATCCACCACACGCTGCGGCGCATCAAGTTCGTGCCCGAAGAGCTGCAGCACTTGGACAAGGACCTGTCCGCCATTTACTACTGCAACTTCTCGGTGTTCCAGTCAGCGCCGGACATCTGGGCAATCGATCAGCTCTTCCCGATCATGCCGATTCACCGACTCGACGAAGAGCCGCTCGTCTCCGCCACGCTCGCCGACCTCACCTGCGACAGCGACGGCCTGATCGATCACTTTATCGACGTCGAGGACGTCAAAGGCACGCTCGATCTGCACCAGCTGAAAGAGACAGAATCCTACTACTTGGGCATGTTTCTCAACGGCGCCTACCAAGAGATCCTGGGCGATCTGCACAACCTATTCGGTGACACACACGCCGTGCACATCGCGCTGAGCGATGACGGTTACGAAATCCGCCATGTCATCAAAGGCGACAGCGTGGCGGAGGTCCTCCGCTACGTGGAGTATGTTCCGGAAAACATGGTAGACGCGGTGCGGCGGCAGGCCGAGCGCGCCGTGAGCGCCGGTCGCCTGACCAACGAACAGATGCGCACGCTGCTGCAGCACTACGAAGAGTCGCTGCGGAGCTACACCTACTTGTCCGCTGAGTAGAGCCTGACCGCCCGGCTCCGTGCTGCCGGGGGCGGCCATCCGGGCGGCCACTCCGGCGGAGTCCCGCCAGATCCGGTCCCTGCCCAAGCCGCGGTTTTGAGCCACAATTCGGGAATACGCCCCGCCCAAGTAGCGTTTTTTGGACGCCGCCGGGCTCCGCTCGCTACGATCCGTCCTCGAACCAGCATGGGCCACCCCTTCGACCACTCCTCCGGTTCCCGCTCCGTCAGCTTCGCCCTTTCGGGCCTAGCGGGCCTCGTCGCAAGTACCCTGCCTGCCTCGAGCGGGGCGGACATCTACAAGGCGGTCGGGCCAGACGGCGTCGTTAGCTTCTCGAACACGAAGTCCAAGGGCGCCGCGCTCTATCAGAAGGCGCGCGACAAGGCGGCCGTGTTCCTGCCTTCAGACACCTCCGCCGAGCGCTACACCCGCTACGATCAGTTCATCCGCGAGGCAGGCGCGCTCTATCAGATCCCCGAAGCCCTGATTCGCGCAGTGATCCGCGTGGAGAGCGATTTCGATCCACGCGCTGTTTCGCCGGCGAACGCGCGCGGGCTGATGCAGATGATTCCGGCCACCGCCGAGCGGATGCTGGTCACCGATGTCTTCGACCCGCGCCAGAACATCTTCGGCGGGGTGCGTTACCTGCGCGTGCTAGCCAACCTGTTCAACGGCGATCTTGCGCTCACGGTGGCTGCCTACAACGCAGGCGAGAACGCCGTGATCCGCCACGGCGGCATCCCTCCGTACCCTGAAACTCAAGACTACGTGACGCGCGTCATCGGTCACTACCGCCAATACCGCGGCGATTCAGCCCGCTAGCAGCACGTTTCTTCCGCTTCGGTTCGGGCTTGGCCGTCCTGTCAGGACTCACGCGTTTGGCAGGCTTTTCCGGCTTGATGGGCTTCTCCAATTTCGCGGACTTTTCCGCGATCGACGCGTCTGGAGGATACAGTAAGAGCGCGCCGGCAAGCTCTGCCCGCACGCGGG
>JANNWK010000753.1:0-8624 GCA_031408355.1 Myxococcales bacterium | reverse complement strand
TCACGAGCAGATCTGCCAGGGCCATGCTGGTCGGCGCACCGGAGGCCTGATTGCTGTGCACATGCGCCAGCGTACCCTCGAGGCGCGCCCGATAGAAGCCAAGGCGCCCCGGCTTCTGCAGCAATGGTTCGGCGAGCCGCATGCGTATCGGCGTCGGCGTGGGCTGGTTGTCGCCCTGCAGGGCGCGCAGCAGCGGTAGGCCGAAGAGCGCTAGGGTGAGCTGAGCCGACACCGGGTTGCCTGGCAGTCCGAGCACAAGGGTGGCGCCGGCGCGTCCGAAGGCCAGCGGCTTGCCGGGCTTGATTTTGACCTTCCAAAAGTCGAGCGTGACGCCCTCCGCCTCCAGCGCTGCTTTCACGACGTCGTGGTCACCGACGCTCACGCCGCCGACCGTGAGCAGGACGTCGCAGCTTGAAAGCGCACCACGCAGCGCCGCGCGCGTTTCCTCCAGTTTGTCGGACGTTCGGGGCAGCTGCACGACGCTGGCGCCGGTTCGGCGCGCAAGTGCGGCGAGGCTGGGGCCATTCGAATCCGGGATGGATCCTGGCCGATGGGCGGAGCCGGCGTCGCGCAGTTCGTCGCCCGTGCACAGCAGCGCGACCGTCGGCCGCTTGAACACGAAAAGCTCCCCGCGGTCGAGCGCGGCCGCCAACCCAAGGCAATAGGGATTCAGGCGCGTCCCGCGCGTCAGCGCCACGGCCCCTCGCTTCAGATCCTCTCCGCGCCTCCTCACGTGGCTGCCGGCGCGCGGGGCCGTGCGGAACGTCACTTGATCGCCGCTACGCAGCGCGTCTTCCTGCATGATCACGGCGTCCGCGCCCTGCGGTAGCTCGGCCCCGGTAAAAATTCGTGCCGCTTCAGCCATCCGGAGGGTACTCGCTGACGCCCCAGCGCGCTGTTCGAACGCCACGGGCAGGGACCAGGGCCCGTCGCCCGCAAAGTTTGCGGTCGCGCTCGCGACCGCGTAGCCGTCCATGGCGCTGTAGTCGAAGGGGGGCAGGTCCACTGTAGAAACCAGATCCTCGGCGAGTACACGCCCATCGGCCTCTGCGACGGGAATAGGCTCGCTGCCCAGCGGCGTTGCCTGTTCCAGGATACGTCGCCGTGCGAGCTCGAAATCCAGCATGTGCCGAGCTTAGAGCCTTTCCGGCCGGTGCCACAATTGAGCCGTCGCCTCCGGCTGAAGCGGCTAGGCCCGTGCTTCGTCCAACCAGGTACTGCATGTCCCAGCTCGTCGCCTTGCCCAGTCCAGCTGCTAGGACCATGCTACCGCGCGTGTCTTCAGTATGGCCGTCAAGTCGAGGCTCGCTGCGTCATTGGGCCCGGTTGAGCCTTGCCTGCGCCGCCGCGTTCGTGGCGGTCATCACGCGCCTGCCGCTGGCCCTGGCGCAAGGCGAGGGCGCCACGGACAGCGGATGGTTCGATGCGCCCGAGTCTGAGGTGACGCCGTCGCTCGGCGCAGCTCCGCCCGTCGGAGCGCCTGTCGGAGCGTCGGTGCCGGACACCGATGCTAGCGCGCTCACCACGTTCCGCCCCGCCCTAGAGCCCTACGGTCGCTGGGTCACGGATTCTCAGTACGGCACTGTGTGGGTGCCTGACGCGAGCGCTGTGGGACCGAATTTCCAGCCCTATGTGTCACGGGGTCACTGGTCGCTCACGGCGGACGACGACTGGATGTGGGTGAGCGATTACCCCTTCGGCTGGGCCGTCTTCCACTACGGGCGCTGGGTCTGGGTTTCTGGCAGTGGCTGGGCGTGGGTGCCAGGCCGTACCTATGCCAATGCCTGGGTGGTTTGGCGCGTCCCCACCGGCAGCTACGCCTACGTCGGCTGGGCGCCCATGCCGCCAAGTTGGGTATGGATGAACGGAGCGGCGGTCACGCTGTGGTTCGCCCCACCGCTGCCGTACGTGTTCTGCTCCAGCTCGTATCTCTTCGCGCCGCACGTGCACCACCATATCGTGCGCGATCGCTATCTGGTGCAGCGCATCGCGGCCCACACGCGCGTCTACCCGTCGCCCTACCGTGCGCCCGCGCGCCCGCTTTCGCGCCCTTTCGCGGCGTCGGCCCGCGAAAGGCCGGCTCCAATGCAGGTTCCCCGTGCCCCGCGCACGAGCACGGCGCGCATTCCCTCTGCCAGCCTGCCTGCCGAACGCGCCGCTGCGCCCGCTAGCGAGCGGCGAAAGGTTGTTTCGAGGCGCACCGTGCCGGACGCGCAGGCTCTTCCCCCAAGCCGCCGTCCCGCGCAGACGAGCACGGCTCCCGGCGTGCCGGCTCGGCGGATGGCGCCGGTTCCGCTCCGAACCCCGCCGCGGGCCACCGCACCGGCCAGGGTCCGCCCCGCGCCCTCCGCGGTCCGCGAGCTTTCGCCCACCCCTCCACGCAGCCGGCGGCTCCGGCGTCCCTGACTTGAACCTCACCCCGAGACCTGCTGAGACTAGCTGAACCATGGCGCCGCCCCTCCGACCTTTCGTTGCGCTCCTCGGCTCGTATGTTCTCGGCGCCTGCGGCTACGGGGATGGCGGGTCCCACGCTGGCCATCATTACCAAGGCAACGAGACAGTGGACGACGCGGCCTACTACGACACCTGCGGAGCGCCGGAGCGCGCTGCCATCGACGCAGGCAGGCTGCTTGAGGCCACAGCCGGCGTTGGCGCCGGCGTGTTCATCGAGTACGAAGCCGGTGGTACCTACCGGATCACCACCACGTGCGATGCGGCAGCCTACGGCGACGATTGCCCGTGGGACATCGTTGTTACGCCGCTCGGCGGCGCGGCGGTCGAGTCCATGTCGCCCATCGAGCTGGAGGAGACCGACACGCTGCTCTTCGGTGACGAGCAAAGCATTCGGCTGCTGGCCCGGACTGGCGCAGATTTTGACGGCTTCAGCTTCAAAACGGAGCCGGGCGCCAGTATCCGCTTTGACGCGCTCCTGGACGACACGTGCGCCAATCGCTACATGTTCTGGGTGGGCGATGGCGCGCTTCACGCCGGCGCGCCTTCGAACGTGCTTGAGCTTTCGCCAAGCGAGCTTTAGGGCGCTCCCATACGCGCCTGGCGCAGGCATTCGGCGCTGGCTCTTGACAGCCAACCCGGGCCGGAAAACCTAGCCAGCCAAGGAACCCAGCATGAGCGCAGCCAATCACTCTTTTCAAGCGGAAGTCAGCCAGGTCCTACGTCTGGTCATTCACTCGCTTTACAGCAACCGCGAGATCTTTCTGCGCGAGCTTATTTCCAACGCTTCCGACGCGCTCGACAAGCGGCGCTTCTCGGCACTTCAGGCGCCTGAACTACTGCAGCCCGAGGAAACCCTGAAGGTGCGGCTGATCCCGGACAAGGCGGCCGGAACCTTGACGCTTTGGGACAACGGCATCGGCATGGGCGAGGAAGAGCTCAAGCAAAGTTTGGGCACGATCGCTTGGTCCGGCTCACGCGAATTCCTGAAGAAGCTAGATCCAAAGAGCGCCGAGGCTCGCGACGTGCCGCAGCTGATCGGTCAGTTCGGTGTTGGTTTCTACAGCGCGTTTCTGGTGGCCGATCGCGTGCAGGTCGTGAGTCGCGCTGCGGGCGCCAAAAGCGCGTTTCGCTGGGAGTCGACCGGCGAAGATGGCTTCAGCATCGAGCCCGTGGAACGCGAGGCGGTCGGCACTAGTGTGATCTTGTTCCTTAAGCAGGAGGCGCTCGAGTACCTCGATCCGTACCGGCTGCGTCAGCTCGTCGAGCGCTACTCCGACTACCTTTCGTACCCGATTGAGCTGCTGAAGGCTGAAACGAGCGACGACTTCGAGCCAATCAATCGGGGTACCGCGCTCTGGCAACGCTCGCCCAAGGAAGTCACCAAGGAGCAGTACGAGGAACTCTACAAGCACCTGACCCACGATTGGGAGGCGCCGCTCGGTCAGCGTCACTTCCATATTGAAGGAACCCAGCTGTTTACGGGCCTGGTCTACGTGCCGAGCCGCGCCCAGTTCGACCTGTTCGAGCCTGAGACTCAGCATGGCGTACGCCTCCACGTGCGCCGCGTCCTGGTGATGGAAAACTGCGAGGAGCTCTTGCCGCGCTGGCTAAGGTTCGTGCGCGGAGTGGTGGATTCAGAGGATCTGCCACTGAACGTGTCGCGTGAGGTGCTGCAGGATTCGAAAATCGTGCGTACGATTCGCAAGCAGGTACAGCACCAGGTCCTCGAGTTGCTCGCGGAGATCGCCAGCGAACGCCCCACGGACTACGAGAAATTCTGGGGCGTGTTTGGTCCCGTATTGAAGGAGGGCTTGCACTTCGACCCGGAGATCATCGACAAGCTCAGCAAGCTGCTGCGCTACGAGAGCGCGGCTACGGGCAAGCTCGTCAGCCTCGACGCCTACCTTGAGGCTGCGCCCAAGGACCAGCCGGCCATCTACTACGTAACGGCGCCCGCCAGATCGGTCGCCATCGCGAGTCCACACCTCGAGCGCGTTCGACAGAAGGGCTACGACGTGCTGCTCATGACGGACGGGGTCGATCCGTTCGCGGTCGCGGCGCTCACGGAGTACGCGGGCAAGCCCGTGGTATCGGTGGCCTCGCCGGACTTGAAGCTCGAAGCCGAAGGCGAGCAGAAGGTCGAACCGACCCAGACGCTGGGTCAAACGGCGCTGCTAGAGCGTTTCGGACAGGTGCTTTCGGAGCGGGTGGCCAGCGTGAAGGCTTCAGGTCGGCTCCTGGATTCACCGGCTTGCTTGATCGTCCCGGACGGCGGCCTGTCGCCCCAAATTGAGCGCATGATTCGGGCCCAGGGGCGGGAGGTGCCCAAGAGTCGGCGGATCTTGGAGCTGAATCTCGAGCATCCCTTGCTCCAGAACCTTCAGCGCCTGGACGAGCAAGCGCCCGATTCCGAGCCGGTGCGCGAGTGGATGCGGCTGATCTACGATCAGGCACTCCTGGCCGAAGGCAGCCCGATTGAAGATCCGACCGGCTTCGCCAAGCGGTTGACCAAGCTCTTCACGACGGCCAGCGCGCACGAACTTCTGCCAAGCTAAGCTCGCCTCGTCGCCGAGCCCTGGCTACTCGTCGCGGCGCTTCTTGCGCTTCTTTTCGGAGCGGCGGCGGAGCCGATCGATCGGCGGCGGCGGCAGCGTGAGTGGCTTGGAGGTCAGGCCGCGAGGTTGTTCGTGCTCGCGCGAGCGCTCGCGCGCGAGCTCCATGAAGCGGACTTGGCTGCGAAGCCCGCTGCTGTCGCGTTCGCTGAAGCGTTCGTAGCGCCCGTCGGGGCGCAGGCGCCAGCCCTTCACCGTGTCCTGGCGCATCGTGCCCAGGATCTCCTCGATGACGCGCGTCTTCAGCAGCGGGTCGAGGATGGGAAACATTACCTCGACGCGGCGCCGGAAGTTTCTGGGCATCCAGTCGGCGCTCGAACAAAAGACTTCGTCGGTGCCAGCGTTCTTGAAATGAAAGACGCGGGCGTGCTCCAGGAAGCGATCGATGACCGTGTGCACGCGGATGCGCTCGCTGACGCCAGGGACGCCCGGCCTGAGGCAGCAGGTGCCTCGTATGAGCAGGTCCACCTCCACGCCCGCCTGGGAAGCCGCGTACAACGCCGCAATCACGTCGGCGTCTACCAGTGAGTTTAGCTTGACCACGATGCCGGATGGGCGCTTGGCGCGCGCGTGCTCAGCCTCCCTAGCGATCAGCCCGAGCACGGCCTCGTGTAGTCCTAGCGGCGCCACGATCAGCTGGTTCCAGCGCACGGGCGAGCTGTAGCCGGTTAGCATGTTGAAGAACGCGGTCGCGTCCTCAGCGATTTCCTCGCGCGCCGTGAACAGCGAGATGTCCTCGTAGAGCCGCGCCGTTTGTTGGTTGTAGTTGCCGGTTGCCAGATGGACGTAACGGCGCAAGCCGGTAGCCTCGCGCCGCACCACCATCAGCACCTTGGCGTGCGTCTTGAAGCCCAGTAGGCCGTACATCACATTCACGCCGGAGCGCTCCAGCGCGCGCGCCCAGGCTATGTTGCTTTCTTCGTCGAAGCGCGCCTTGAGCTCGACCAGCGCCGTCACCTGCTTGCCGAGCTCGGCGGCCCGCTGCAGAGCTTTGACGAGCGGGGATTCGCCGCCGGTGCGATAGAGCGTTTGCTTGATCGCGAGCACGCGCGGATCCTCCGCAGCTTGCGACAAGAAATCCATCACGGAACCAAAGGACTCGTAGGGGTGGTGCAGCAGGACGTCGCGCGCCAGGATGGTCTCAAAGAAGTCGTCCGCGTCCCGCATCGGCGGCACATACTGCGGCGAGTAGGGTTCGTCCTTGAGGTCTCGACGCTCGTCGCCCGCGGTGAGGACCGTCATGTCACCCAGGAACAGCGGGCCGCTGACCTCGTACACATCCAGCTTTGGGTTAAGCTCGAGGGCTTGGCACAGCCAGTTCAGGGACTCTTGTGGCGCGCTGCCCTTTACTTCGAGCCTTACCGCGTCGCCCCGCTCTCGCCGCCGCAGCTCGGCCTGCAGCTTGCGCAGTAGGTCGTCGGCCTCCTCGTCGTCCACCTGCATGTCGAAGTTGCGCGTGACTCGAAAGGAGTACTGCCCAATCACTCGCAGCTGCGGGAAGATCAGCTTCGTGTGGCGGAGGATCAGGTCCTCGAGCGAAACGAAGGCACGTCGCGTGCCTTCCAACGGGACGCGGAGGAGTCGCGGGATCATGCGCGGAACCTGGACCAGTCCGAACGATGGGTCGTTGGTGTGTGGGCTCCGCTCGAAGATCATCCCGACGTTGATGCTCTTGTTCCGTAGGTGCGGGAACGGATGCACCGGATCGATGGCGATCGGGGTCAACGCTGGGTAGACCTCCTTGGTGAAGTACTCGTCGAGTGCCGCTTGATCCTTGACGCTGAGCTCATCGGGCGAAACAAGCGCCACGCCCGCCTCGCGGAGTTCCGGCTGCACGGATGAGGACCAGATCCGGTACTGCTCGACCGTCAATTCGTGCGCGCGCAGACTGATTGCCGCCAGCTGCTGCTGCGGCGTCATGCCGTCGGGGGTGGGTTCCTCGATGCCTTCGGACAGCTGGACCTGAAGCCCGGCCACGCGCACCATGAAGAACTCGTCCAGGTTCGAGGCGAAGATCGCCAGGAACTTCAAGCGCTCGTAGAGCGGCACGCGGTCGTCATTGGCCTCGGCGAGCACGCGCGCGTTGAACTCAAGCCAGGATAGCTCTCGGTTGATATAGAGGGACGGGTCGTCCGGCCTCGTGGGCGGGATGGACAGCGGGATGGACAGCGGGACGCTGACGCCGGGGCGACTGTGTTCCGGGACGGAGCTCATGTTCAAAGGACCGGCAGCTTAGCGCGCTCATGACCGCGACCGGCCGCGTCGCAGCAGTTTGGCACCAAAACTTCATAAACCTCGAACTCCGACCACTCCCGGGCTACCGTGAAGGGGTGCCTTTGGTGTCACGCGCGTGGGTGTTGGCGTTAGCTTGCGTTCCTCCGATGGTCGCGGCGGCTTGCACGCGCGTGGAGACAAAGCCTGCTTCGCCGGGCGTTTCCATTAGCGACGCGGGCGCGGGTGGCGACGGCAGCAGCGGCTCTGGCTCCTCAGCTGGCGCAGGGGCCGAGCCGGAGGGCGGCGCGCCACAGGGCATCGGTGGCGCTTCGTTCGGACTCGAGTTGGGCGTCTGGCCGACCTTCGCGGCAGAGTCAGAAGAGTCATTGAATGGGCAGGCCGTGCTCGCTGCGGTCGCAGCGCTCTCCGCTGGTTCGGCGGTGCTGCCACTGGTCGAACGCTGGGACACGTTGAGCGGCGCGACGGGCTCGCCGCGCCAGGCGGCCTGGGCCACGCTCGATAGCAAGGTACAACCCTACCGCGATGCGCAGCGCAAGGTAGCGCTGTGCATTGCGGTGACGGATCGCGCCCTCGATGCTCGTCCGTTCGACGGGAGCCTGGACAGCCCCTCCGCCCGCTCGGCCATCGAAAGGACGATCGACGAAGCGTTTGGGCACTTTGCGGACGACCTCTCACAGCTCTGCTTCGGCTACGAGGTGGACCGCTTCCTAGCCACCCTGAGCGCTGCGGAGGGGGAGCAGCTGCTGGCCTTCCTGACGCACGCCATAGGCTACGCGGACGGCCACGCCCAGCGCTCCTCGGCGACGGCCATCGGCGTTGCGCTTACGCTAGAGGGGCTCACTACGGGCGAGCCCAGCGGGAGCGATGACTTCAGCGTCTTGGGCGATGCAGCCTTCGCCGTCTATGACCCGCTCGCCTTGGACGGAGAGCTGCGTAGCCCCGAATCGATCGCCGCCGATCTGCAAGCGGCGCTGGCGCGACTCGCGCTCACGTCGAGTGACGTCGCGCGGCCGCTCGCGCTGTTCGAGGTGGGCTACCCAAGCGCGAGCGCTGCCGGGTCGTCAGAGAAGGCCCAGCGTGCCTTCTACGAAAATCTGTTCGAGAGCTTGGACGAGCACGCCGGGCAAGTGGCGTTCGTGGGTCTCTTTGGCTTCGCGGATCGAGCCGCTGCGGAATGCGAGCTTGAGGCCCCGGCCTTCGGGGACGCCTTCGGGGACCAAACGGGCCAGGGCGACAACCGAGCACGCGGTATCGCTCGCTGCTCGATGGGTCTGTGGGCCGAGGCCTCGCAACCGAATCTTGCCTGGCCGGCGGTCGTGTCGG
>JANNWK010000752.1:0-6356 GCA_031408355.1 Myxococcales bacterium | reverse complement strand
CTCCCTGCGGCGCCCAGTTTGCGGCGAACAGCGACAGGAAGGCACTCATGACCGCCGGCAGCTCGATGGGAGGGGTACGCGAGAGGGCTGCGGCGCCCCCTTGCAGTATCTTCAGGCAGCGCATGATGAGAAAGAAGCGGGCCGCGTCGTCCGGGTGATCGAGCAGCGCCTGACCGAAGACGAGGACGGGCGGATTCGTGCTGACCGGCACACAGACTGCGCCTAGCGCCGGGGAGGCGAGCACTTCGAGCCCGCGCAGCCCGAAGGACTGTCCGACGTTCTGCACGAAGGCCACGAAGGCGCCCGAGCCGACGGGCAGAGGGGCGGCCTTGAGTGCCCGCAAATCCAGAGGGAAGGCCGCGTCGAGCAGCGTGCACGCCTTCTTCAGTAGCGCGCGCAGCGCCGGCGAGATGATCTCTGGCGCGAGCTGCTCGTCGAGCCGGCTATCGCCGGCGGCCTGCCCTAGGCTGCTGACAACGGCTTCTTCACCCGACAGCGAGAGCAACGTGGCGGTCGCCAGTGATGCGGCATCGTGTCCGCCGCGCAGCTCTGCGACAGCCGCGAGCATTTCGAACAGCGCCGGATCGAAGCGCCCGGTGGAGAGGGCCCGGCGCGCGTCCGCGGCGGCTCGATCCAACAGCACGGTCGCCGCGCGCGCTTCGCCTGCGCGCTGGTGTAGTTCGACGAGCGCGCGGAGCACGACTGGGTCGAGGGGGGCGTCCTTGCGCGCCTTGTCCAGCACGGCTTCGGCCTTCTTGCGATCAGAAGCGACCTGCTCGAGCACGAAAGCCAGTCCGAGCGTCCGCTCGCGTTTGGCGGCCGGAGTGCTGGCGCGGGCCAGGAACTCAGCTTGACACTCCACGGCCTTGTCAGGCGCCCCGCGGCGCGCCAGCACTTGTACCAAACGAGCGACTGAGTCAGCGTCGTCCGGGTCGCGTTTGAGCACCTCACGATACGCGAGCTCGGCCCGCTCCACGTTGGGCAGCGCGGTGTCGTAGAGCTCGCCCAAGCGCCGATAGATTTGGGCCTGACGTGCCGGCTCGGGCAGGTGACGCACCAGCCGGATGTAGGCTTGTTCGGCGGCGCTCCAGTCGCCTTCGCGACCGCACAGATCGGCGAACGCCTCGAGCGCTTCGACGTGGTCGGGGTTCGCGTCGAGTGCCGCGGCCAGGGCTGCGCGTGCTTGGGCGTGCTCGCCCACATCCGCGAGGGCTCGCCCGCGGGTGACCTCGAGGGCGACGCGCTCCTCAGGATCGGTCGTGTGCGAGAGTCTCCGCTCCAGTAGCGACGCGAGCTTCTCGCGCTCCCCGGCCGCGACGTAGAGCGACTGCAGACGCACGACGGCGTCCTCGTTGCAGACGTCGAGACCGACGGCCAATTCTAGCGCGTTTCTGCCGCGTTCTGTGTCGGTGCCCTTGTCGAGCCACAGCACGCCCGCCTGATGCCAGGCCGCGACTTTGTGTGCGTCGACGTTGCTGGCCTCGGCGAGCGCTTCGAGCGCCCGCGCCGAAGCCCTGAAGTCACCGCGGGCTTCGAGCACCTCCGCCAGCGTGGTGAGCACGACGAAGTGATCCGGGACTAGAGCGAGAGCGCGCTCGAGCAAAACTTGAGCTTGATCGAGGTCGCCAAGCCGCGCGCACGCTTCTGCTGCGCGCAGCAAAAGCGTGGCCTTGTCGACGGGCCGCTCAAGCTGCTCCGCAAGTCGCAGGGCGACTGCCAGCGTGACCGCCGAGTCGTCGGCTACGCGCGCCTGTGCGCCCAGCATGCGGAGTGCCCACTGCCGAGGCGGATCCTGCTGCAGGGCGCCTGCGACCAGCTCTCGTACGCTGGTCCAAGCTCCGGCGCGGACACGGATGCGGGCGGCCAGTCGCGCGTGGGCGTCGGCCTCGCCGCCAGTTGTGAGGGTGGCGAGCCGGCTGGCGAGGGGCTCGAGTTCCTCTTGCCGATTCGAGCCAATGTAATGGTGCTCGACACGCCGTAGCGCCGGTAGATAGTCGGGTGAACGCTCCAAAATGGCGGTCTGCCAGAGCAGAGCACTGGAGCTGTCGCCGCGCGCGCGATCCAGGGCGGAGAGGCGCCCGTACAGCTCGCGCAGTTCTAGCGGATCCTCTGCGCTTCGCGCCTGGGCCAGTAGGGCGTCCGAGAGGCGCGTTGCTTCGGCAGTTCCGAGCACGCTTTCGTCGGCGATGACGCGTATCAGCTCGCCGGCTCCGAGTGAGACGGCTGTTTGCGCGCAGCGGGCCGCGGCCTGGGCGTTGCCGGCGCGCAGGTGCTCGAGCGCGGCCTGCGCGTAGAGTTCGCGCTGAACGGAGCCGCTGCTCTGCGCCGCCGCTTGCTCGCGCCAGGTAGCGCGCTCGGTGTCGCTGCTGCCCGCGATGCGTTCGTGGAGCTCGTGGAGCCCGACGTCGGAGCCGCGGGCCGCCACGGCATCCGCCAGCAAGGACGCCGCGGTTGGCATATCAGCTTCGGCGACCAACAGGGCTTCGCGCACCAAATCCAGGGCGGTTTCGATGGGGTCGTCGGCTTCTGCTCGACGTGCGCGCAACCATCCGAGTAGCTTTTCAGAGTCGCCGCGCGCGCGTGCGTGCTGTTCGCCTAGGCGGTGGATCAGCGCTAGGGACGGCAAGGCTTCCGAGGCGCGATGCAGGAGGTCGTCGTAACGTTCGGCGTCCTCCGGGCCGATGCGCAACGCCGCCTCGAGCAAGTAGAGGGCCGACTGAGGCGGATCCCCAGCGGCTCCGGCGGCTTCGGCGGCACCGATCAGGACCCGAAGCATCGTCTCGCGGTCGGCGTCCTGAAGCAGGGAGCGCAGAGCGACGGGGCTCTGCGGATCCAGAGCCAACGTTGCCCCGTAGAGCGAGACCGCGCGCGTCCGTTCGCCGATGAGTTCCTCGACGACGGCGCTGGCCAAGCTGGCGTCCGCTGCCAGGTCGGGATCGTCGCTGGCGAGGCTATGGATGCCGTCCACCACGCCTGGCGCGCTCCGGTCGAACGCCGCGAAGCTTGTCGAAAGCGATACGGCGAGGAGATTCGCGGGATTGGCGTCGGCGAAGCGGCGGGCAGAAGTGCGCAGCCAGGGGAGTCCAGGCTGGCTCGCCTCCTCGGGTTCCGGCGCGAGCGCGAGTCCGAGAGCCTGTGCAGACCGAGCCTGCTCGTTGCCGGCTAGCAGCTCTCCGCTGTGCGCGTTCGACACGGCGGCGTGAATGGCCGCGCCGAGGGGACGCTGCGCTTCGTTGCGGGCGAGTTCGAACGCGAGCGGGCCAAGGCTCTCGAGTCCCTCGCCGCTGAGGGCGCCGAGCACGGCCCGGTCGAGCGCCTGGAAGGCTTCGTTTTCGCCTTCGGTGGCGGCCTTGACACCCTCAGCCGAACCCTGTTCGAGGGCACGAGCCGCGAGCGTGCGTCGCGCGTGCGCGTCGGCTTCTCCGCCCAGCAGGCGCTCAAGCCACCCGATGGCATTGGGGCGCGTCTTGGTGGCATGAGCGGCAAGCGCGGCGGCGAGCCAGAGCGCCGCCGGGCCGATGCCGTCGATCTCCGCCAGCGGAGCCACGCAGGTGGCGGCCGCTCCGCGATCACCTGAAGCCAGTGCCTTCTTGGCCTGCTCGAGCGCGAGGCTGGGACTCACCGTGGTGTCGGGGGCACCGGCGACGCTGGCAGCGCCACGCAAGCGCGAACTCTCTTCGGTAGCTTGGATGATCTCTGTCAGCGCGACGGACTCGGGCCAGCGCATGCGCGGGGGCCCAGACCCCTTGCCGAGTAGGTCCAAGAGCTTGGCCAGGTGCGCGCGTGGATCGTCGGCGCTGGCCCTAATCGCAAGATCGAGCTTCTTCTTGGCCGTCGCATCGTCCTTCAAGGCGAGGCGGTGGACCTCCGCGTTCAGGTAGGCCGCGTGGACCCGAGCCTCGCTAGTGAGGGCTCCTCGTGTCTCCAGGTCCAGAGCCGTGGTGACGGCCTTCCAGTCCTGCTCGGAGGCGGCGAGGGCCCGCAGCTGGCGGCCCACAAGGGCGATCGATCGCGCCATCGAGCTGGCTTCGGTGGCAACTTCGCGGGCGCGCCCCGTGTCCCCGATCAGTGCCCAGAGCTCGCTGGCCACCAGCAGGGTGCGGGCCTTTGTCTGGGGGTCGGTGGCGCTGTGTGCCTCGGACTCAAGCCACTCGGCTCGTTCGGTCCAGCTATCCAGATCGAGTGCAAGGTGGGCCGCTGCCGGTCTCTCATCGGGCCAAAGCGACGATGAAGTGCGCAGATCCGGTGGTGGCGGCGTGTGTGAGAGGGGCGCTCGCGGTGGCTCGCTCTCCAAGAGCTCGCTGAGCTCGGCGTCGCCCAGGGCTTCGATCTCGAGGACCCCTGAAGCCTCGAGGTCCGCCGAAACCAGGCTCGGCCCGGCCGCGTCATCCCCGCTCAGGAGTTCGTCGATCGAGCTATCCGTCGGGTCCTCGAAGCTGAGTCCTCGGAGGCTACTGATGGCGGCGGCACTGGCGCTGGGAAGGCTTTCGACGTCATCTTCTTCCAGGAGCAAGTCGCCAAGTGAGCCTGTGCTCGTCTCGATTTGTACCTGCGCGGCTTCAGCCTCGGTTGGTGGCCGAGTGGTTGGGGCGTCGCCGTCCGACCACGCTGCCTCTGCAGCGATGAGCGCGTCGAGATCGTGCGCCGTGGGCATCGAGTGGACGCGGGTGACCTCGTCATCGTCGCCGCCGAACGCGGGCAGCTTAGGGGCCTCGGGAGCTGTCACCGCTGGGGGCGCGGCCGGGCTCACGGCAGGCGGGAATGGCTGTCGGGCGGGAGGGCCAGCGGGATTCACGCTTGGCGGCTGGGCGGTGCTGACGATGGAGGTCGAGGCGGGCCGCGGTACGCCTGCCAGGCGCGCTACGCTGGTGCCCGTGGGTCGCGGGACACCCATGGCTCGCGGTTGCGCGATGGTCGGTGGCGGCGGAAGCGGCGCGAGCGGGGCCAGTACGGGCCCAGCAGGAGGTAAGATGTCAGACGCGGGCGGAGCCAGGCCGGCTTGCTGCGCGCCGCGAGGGACGTCGTCGATGGGGCCGACCCAAGTCACGTCATCGTCGGGGAAGGAGCGAGACTCAGGTGCGTGCAGCATCCCGGCCGTCGAAGCCGGAGGTTGGGACGAGCCCGGCGTCGGGTCAGGAGTCACCGGGCTGCCGCCTACACTCGTTACCACGTGGGGAGCGGCGGGCGCCTCTTCCGACAACAGGGAGTCCAGCAAGGCGTCGGCCTCGAAGTCGAGGTCGCCTCCCAGCTCCCGACCGATGCTCCCGGCCGAGCCGCTTCGACCCGCCCCTCGCGGTCGCTTGTCTGGATCTTCGGGCGTGCTCATCGGACTCCCATTCCGAGCTGCTCGCGTAGCTCCAAGTAGCTGGGCGATAGCACAAACCCAAGCAGTCGCGCGGCGCGGGCTTGCTCGTCTCGGGATGGTCCGACGGTGGCGCGGCCAGGCCCGCCCAGCACCGACGAGACGTCGCCTGCTGCGAGCGCGGCCATGCGATCGATGCTCGACGTGGCGGCTCGGCACCAGTCGAGCAAATCGGGCCCTTCGGCGGCGACGGCCCGCGCCAGCTCGGGAAGGAGCTTGCGCACGCGTCGCGGCACTTCCTTGGCTAGTAAGCGCTGAAACTCGCCGAGCATCGCGAAGGCCGGCGCGGGCAGCTCGACCTCGCCCAGACGACATGCTGCTACGATCACCGCCGCTACGTCGGCCGCCTCGCGGTGTCCCAGCAGCGTGGTGCCGCGGCGCAAGGCGTAGAGTTCGCGCGCGACGGCCTGGCGATGAATCGGCGACAGGGGTGCTGTGACGCCGGCGCCTAGCACCACCGCCGGCGTTTCAAGCGCGACGACGCGGATTGCGTCGGGGTCTGTGCCACCGACGTACAGGTCGAACTCGCCGATGCCCAGCGCTCCGGCCCAAGCCGCGATTTCGTTGCGGATCGGTAGGCCGGCGCGGGCATCGACGCGATCCCGCTTGGTCACGCCGAAGGCCTGCAAGCTAGGTCCCAGCGCTTCGGTGATCGTTGTCGCCAGCACGCGCATAAGCTCGCAGATCGCGCCGCGATCAGCGGGATCCGCCAAGGCTGGCAGATCGCTATCGTTGATCGCGATCTTTGGCACTCCCGCGACGCGTCGGTCTAGCGCGATAAGCTCCCTGTCAATCTCCGGGCTGCCGTTGCCCAGCGCGGAGAGCGCTCCGAGCGCGGCCTGGCGCTGGGGCGTGTTGCCAAGAAATGCCGCGACTTTCGCAAGGCGCAGGATGCGCTCAGGATCGAGCGGGCTCTTCATGAGCTGCTGAACCAAAGTGGCCTGCGCCTGAGCCAACAGCGGACGCGCGCGGGTCTCCGGCAGCTGACCGCTCA
>JANNWK010000751.1:0-4172 GCA_031408355.1 Myxococcales bacterium | reverse complement strand
CGGCGGACTTGTAGAACCAGTCGATGTCCTTCTTGAACGCAGCCCAGCGCTCCTTGCTGAATCGATCCGTACATTCCTTCGGGTTTCGGATCACCGCGGTATCCACCATCGGTTTGATCAGATTCACGCGAAGGTCGCGGATATCCCGCTTGCGCACGTTGGCGCCGCGCCCCAGCTCCACCTCCGCGATCGCCGAGCATTCGTAGAGCTGCTTGTAGCCAACCTCGTTGAAGTACTTGGAGCCGACGTAGTAGTGGAAAAATTCGTGCCGGTGGTAGTACTCGGAGTAGCGCGTGTTCGGGTTGAAGTAGTCGAAGTAGACGCCGAACCCGAGCACCGTAAATAGGATGGCGATGTTGCGCTTCCAGCGGCGCGGGATGTGCTCACGCAGCTTGAAGGCCCGTGCCTCGTACATGAGCAGCAACGCTCCGACCATGGTCAGCGTTACCCGTGTCCCCCTCAAGAACTGCTCCCAGTTGTCCTTGCTCAGGTACTTCTGTTTCCAGAAGGGGTTGTTCCCAGAAATCAGATCGAACACCCAGGGGCCGAGCCCCTCGGCGTGCGCGTGGGCGTCCGCGGCCAGCGAAGCAAGCGTCATCTGGCAGCGTAAGTAGCCCGGAGCCGCGGGCCACAAAAGAAAAAAGAGCCGGGTGGCATTTCTGACCACCCGGCCCCTTCCAGCTAGCCCCAGGCGCCGGTCACAACCGACACCCGTTCCCGGAGGAACTTTCGGGCTCTGACGGGGGTGTGCCGCGCGATCAACGCGCAGGTACCCTCCGCCGCTCAGCCGGCTCGTTCAGCCTGACCGAAGTCGAGAAACTGAACGGAAGCTACCGGCTAAGTCCGAGGATCCACCTCCGGTTTAGGGGCACAAGTACTGTTCATTGTTGCACTACCTCCTCCGGCAGCAGCCGGACGCCCTAGACGAGGTCATGGACGAGAGCCCTTGCAGGACCTCTATCGCCACGTTCGGCATGTTGGGGCGCTTCCGAAAGGAGACCATGGGTCTCAGCCTGAGTGCAGGTGCGGGGGAGGCCCCCGCCGGAGGATTCCGGGAGAAAGCTCCAACTGCACGATACATCAGCCTTAGCACGGCCCAATCGGTTCAGCCAGAGGAAACCTCCGGTTAACGCTTAAATGTCAGCGCGTTACGGGGGCGAGGAGCGGTCGCCGCGGAGCGCGTAGTCGAGACGACAGGGCAGGGCCTGAGGCGCGGCCTGGGCGTGGCCGCTGCTCGTCCACTCGCTGCAGTCGGAGTTCGCGGTCTGTTCGTAACCGAATGACAGCGAAGCCTCGAACGAGTCTCCCGAGGCATCGAGCGCGCCTTGCGCGGCGTCGCGCCGCACGATGGTGCAGCCCTTCGCGGCGCCGTGCGGCTCCTGCAGCGGCAGGTCGAGATGCGTCTCGAAGCCGAAGCTGCCGCGTCGGTCAATCTCGCCGACAATCGCTTCACGCCCGTTCAACCAGTAGAGCGCGCTGCCGTCGCGCGACAACCTGACGGCGAACTCCCACGTGCTGGGAGCGCCCAAACCATCGGCGCCGCAGGTATCTTCACCCAACGTGCCCGTCACCGCGTACATGCCCAAGGCATCGCCCGGGACCTTCGCGTCGAGCCATTCGTCGCCTTCGCCGTCGCTCTGGCTGCCGGTGTCCACGCAACCCATGGCGCACAACCCCACGAGGCCCACGAGCGAGGTCGTAAATAAACGCATGCCCCAACCGGCCTAGCCGGCTACAGGCACCGCGGCCAAATTCTTGGTCGCGTCAGCTCGCGGAGGCGGCTTCGGCCTCGGGCGCTACGGCCCCGGCCTTGCGGTCCATAGCGGCCTGCAGCCCAACGCGGGCACGCTTGCGCGCCTTCATGCGCTTGGCCTTGAGCGGGGTGGTGAGCCACTCGTGGCGCCTACGGACGTTCCAGATCGATCGGTTAGACATAAACGGGAGCGGGGTTTACCCGGAGGTTTGGCGCGACGCAAGTCCTGGCAGCTTTCGGGGTAGGATGGGGCTGCCCATGAGCGAATGGAACAGCGAACAAATCCCGATCTTTCCCGTGCCGGGAGGGGTGGTGCGCTCGCACCGGGGCGCCTCGTACCTGCTCGGGGATCGGATGGGCGAGGGGGCTTTCGGCGCGGTCTTCGATTGTTTGGGCCCTTTCGACCAGTCGTTCGCGGTCAAGGTGTTCAGGGCAGGGGACCGACCCCATGTCGAGGTGCGCGCCGACTGGCTGCGAGAGGCCGAACGGCTGTATCGGCTGCGCCACCCCAATATTGTTTACGTCTTCGACTACTTCGAGGCACAGGGGTTGTTCTATCTGGTGCTCGAACGCTGCGACCACAGCCTTTCGGCCATGCTCGGCAGGCCTTTCACTGATCGCCTGGTCGTGGACCTATCGCGGCAAATCCTGTTCGCGCTCGATTACCTCTCCGAGAACGAGATCGTCCACAACGATCTGCACGCGGGCAACGTGCTGGTGCTGCAGGGTGACAGGCTCACGCTAAAGCTGAGCGATCTTGGCATCGCGCAGGAGCTCTATGGGCAACAGGCGGTGCGACCGCAGCTGGTGCAGCATCGGATCATGGCGCCCGAGCTGCTGGCGGGCGGCTACAGCACCAAGCAGAGCGACCTCTATCAGCTTGGCCTTCTCATGTACGAAATGCACACGGGCGAGTATCCCGTCGATATGAGCGGTGGCTACGAAGCGATGCTGCTGCAGATCAAAGAGGGCGGGCCGCGGCTCAAGGCGGAGGCGCTTGGAACGCCGATCGGCGCCATCGTCAGCGTGCTTCTGCGGCGCCAGGAACAGTACCGCTACACGTCGCCCGGGCAGGTTTGGGAAGAGCTTCGGCGGCTTGACGTTTGGGCCGACGCGCCGCCGTCTCGAGGCGCCAGTGACGTTGCGGATGGGTCGCCGGTTTAGCGCCAAGCCCTCGCCAACGGGCGGCCCAGCACTTGCTCTGTCGAGCCCGGGTCCCATACTCTCCGCTCCTCATGCACGTGACGATGGTCAAGAAACGGCTCGCCAGCGGTGAGCCCTGTGAAAAGTGCGTTCAAGCCGAGGCGCTGCTCCGTCGCCGCGGGCTTTGGCAACGCATTGACGAGGTCGTGTGGGCCGATGAAGCGGACCCGAGCTCGCCGGGCATGATGCTGGCGGAGGCTAAGGCGGTCACGCTCGCGCCATTCTTCATTGTTCGCGAGGACTCGGGGCAGGAGCAGGTGTACACGAGCGCGCTTGGCTTCATCAAGGAGAGGCTGACGGCGCCCGCCGCTGCTGCCGCGCTTGGCGCTGTCGCGACCCCGCTCGACGAGGCCTCCGTAGAGGCGCTGGCCGTTGAGCTGGGCGCGAAGTCCCCGCTCGAGATCATGAGCGCGGTGCTGGCACGTTATGGGTCCACGGCGGGCATCGCGTTCAGCGGGGCGGAAGACGTCATGCTGATTGAGCTGGCGGCCAAGTCGGGTCACGCATTCTCGGTGTTTTCACTGGATACCGGGCGGCTCCACCCGGAGACGTATCGCTTCATCGATCGCGTTCGCCGCCACTACGGCATTGAGATTGCGCTGATAGCGCCCGAAGCCCTGGCCACCGAGGAGCTGGTGCGCAAAAAGGGTCTTTTTAGCTTCTACGACGACGGTCACACGGAGTGCTGCGCTATCCGCAAGGTGGCGCCGCTGCGCCGAGTGCTCACGCGCTATGCCGCATGGATCACCGGTCAGCGGCGGGATCAAAGCCCCACGCGCGCCGACGTGCCGCTCGTGCAGCTGGACGTGAACGGCCCCCTGCTCAAGGTGAATCCGCTGGCGGAGCAGAGCCTGGCAGAGGTGTGGACCTTCCTGCGTGACCACGGCGTGCCGTACAACCCACTTCACGATCAGGGCTATATTTCCATCGGTTGCGAGCCATGCACGCGACCTGCTCGCCCCGGAGAGCACGAGCGCGCCGGTCGCTGGTGGTGGGAAGAGTCGACCCAGCGCGAGTGTGGCCTGCACCGACCGAGATAGCGGCTCGGGCTATTGGTTGACGAGCTTGACGCCGTTGGCCCGCAGCTTGGCGAACGACATCGGGTCCTCATCCGCAGGCGTGTCGCGACCGTCCAGGCTCTTGAGCTTCTTCAAGCCGGCGAGCGGCCCCAAATCCTTCACTTTGGTGCCCTTGAGGCTGAGTACCTCGAGCTTGC
>JANNWK010000750.1:0-3028 GCA_031408355.1 Myxococcales bacterium | reverse complement strand
CCGAGCGAGCCGTCGCCCACCTCGGAAAGCGCGTGGACGAGGAGCCAGCCGCCGACCTGCTCCGTGGCGCCCTGGCCTTTCTAACCGCCTGAGCAGCTTGACCGGGGCGGGAGAGCGTGGATAATCGCGCGGTTACGCGGGTCAGTCGGGAGAGTCCGTCTGACCAACATTCGCCGGGTCCCGGGAGCTACTCATAGTGATCACCTGTTCAAAGTGCAGCAAAGAGAACCAGGACCACTACAAGTTTTGTTTGGGTTGCGGCGCGGAGCTTCCGCGCGGCTCGTCCCAAGCAAAACCCTTCACGGTGCAGACGCCTCCCCAGGGCGTTCCCGCGGCTGTCGCAGCGCTTGTTGCGGCGCCGGCGCCGGCGCCGGCGCCGGTAGCAGCACCCGTCGTTGCCCCAGCACCGGCGGTGGTTGAGCCACCCCGAGCGAGCGTGCCTGCGGCCGCCGCCGTGTCGTGTCCCCAATGCGGGCACGTCAACACGACCGGCAATCGCTTCTGCGCTTCGTGCGGCTACAACTTGGGCGCGCTGTCAGGAGCGGCACCTTCAGTGCCAGCCGCCGCGGCCGCGCCTGCTCCAACGACCGGCATCATTCTCACCGCGCTCCGCGCTGATGGCAGCGAGGCGGGCACCTACCAAATGCCGGACGCGCCCGTGGTGTCCGTCGGTCGCGATACGGGGTCGATCTTCGCTGGCGACAGCTACCTCTCGCCGCGCCACGCCACCTTCACGCGCCGGGCTGGGCAGCTCTTCATCAAGGACGAAGGCTCACTGAACGGCGTCTACCTGAAGGTGCGCCCTAACGAACCCTGCTTGCTCGAGTTCGGCGATCTGTTCCGTATCGGGCAGGAGATCATTCGCTTCGAAGAGCTGCGCGGGCAGGGCAAATCACCGGACGGCGTCGAGCGCTTCGGTAGCCCGGCCAAGGGCTATATCGGGCGGCTCGCCCTCGTGATCGGCCGCGACACCACAGGCAACTCATTCCCTGTACCGGAGCGCGGCGTGCATTGCGGCCGTGAGCGCGGTGACATCCTGTTCTCCGAAGACGGCTACGTGTCGGGCCTGCACTGCAGCATTGCGCGCGGCCCCGACGGTCGTGTCTATCTCACCGACATCGGCAGCTCCAACGGCACTTTCGTGCGCCTGCGGGCCGAACGTGCCGTCGGTGGCACGGACATTCTGCTCATGGGTCAGCAGCTGTTCCGCATCGACGTCTAGAGAATGCCTGACACGATCCGCGTCGTGGCCGCCGTCATCGAGCGCGATGGCCAATATCTCGTGACGCAACGCCGACCGGGCGCAGTGCTGCCCCTGCTCTGGGAGTTCCCCGGAGGCAAGGTCGAGCCGGGGGAAAGCGACCTCGACGCCCTCGGCCGAGAAGTTTTTCATCGGGTAGGCGCACGGCTCAAGGTCGGCGCACAGATCAGCGCCGTCAGCCATGTTTACGAGCACTACACGGTCGAGCTCCACCTCTACGCGTGCCGCATCACGGAGGGCGAGCCGAGCGCGGTCAACGTGCACCAGCTGCGCTGGGTCAAGAGCGACGACTTCGAGCAGCTGCCATTCACGCCCGCCGACGAAGCGTCGATGAGCAAATTGCTGGGACTTTAGCCGCTCAACTGGGGCCGGCCGCGACCGAAGGGGCAGCATGCGCCTCATCGCACGCTCGTTCGGACTGCTGCTCGATCTGCTCGCCCCGCCCTGCTGCGCCTGCTGCGCCGAGCCGTGCTCCTCGCGGCAGGCATTTTGTGCCGCTTGCGGCAGCCCCGCCGCCCCCTCCACCGCCGAACCGCTGGTGGGCCTGCCCGTGGCGTTCGCTGGCGACTACTCGCCACCGCTATCCACGGCGATTCAACGCTTCAAGTACCAGGGCCACGCCGAGCTGTGCACACCTCTAGCCCGCCTGCTGGCACCCGCCCTGAACAGGCTCGTGCTGCCACCGGAGACGTTGCTGGTGCCCGTGCCGCTCCACCCGCGCAGGCTGGCCGAGCGCGGCTACAACCAAGCTGGACTGCTCGCCAGCGCCTTGGCACGCCAAAGTGGGCACGCTTGCCGCCCTCGCCTGCTCCTGCGCGCGCGCGACACTGAGCACCAGGTCGGCATGCGGCGCCGCGAGCGCCTCGAAAACCTGAACGCGGCCTTCCAACTCCGGCAACCAACTTCCAGAAGCGTCGTTTTAGTCGACGACGTGATCACGACCGGCTCGACCGCCCGCCAATGCTTGGGGGCACTGGCAGAAGGGGGAGTCCGCGTGGTGGCGGTGGTGGCGCTGGCGTGTGCGGGCGGCGACTAGCCCCGCCTAGCTCGCCCCGCCGTGTCGCCCAACCCGAAAACAGGCCGAATCCCGGCGCCGGTCGCCCGGGCTCCGCATCCCTCGGCTGAAGAGGCGCCTGCCGTGGCATAGTCGTAGAGTCGCGGAGTTGCCCTATTGACTGAGTCCCCGAAACCCCCGCCACGCCCGGTGCCGCGGCCTGGTGCGCCGGACGCCGCCAACAGACCGGTGGCCTCTTCCGACCCCACGCCGGGGAAGCGCGACGTCGGTCAGCCGCCGCCCCCGCCCATCCGCAGCGCGCAAACGCTCCTCGGCCTGCCCATCCCCGCGGCACCTCCGACAACAGCGCCCCCTGCCGCGTCCGCAACGCCTTTGGCAGGCGCGACCCAGCCCCTCACTCGCGATCCCGCGCGAGACACGCTCGCTCCTTCCAGCTTTGGTGTGCTCGGCCTGGCGAGAACCAGCGCGAGCGCCGGCGGCAGCGCCGCCACAGCACTGCCGCCCCTGCGCGGCGCGCGAGGCCCGCTGCCCACTTTGGGTGAGCTCGAGTCTGCGCCCGCCACCGCGACTTTGCGCCCACCCGGTGCCGTGCCACCACCGCCGCGTGGCCTGCCGGCGCCCTTGCCTGTGTTCGACGCAGGTGCGTTCGAAGCCGCGTCGCCGGTCGACACTCCGCTCCCCTCGGCACCGACAAGCCCTCGAGCGTCCGCGGTCAGGAGCGCGACGCTCTTGAGTCAAGCGACCGAGGAGCG
>JANNWK010000749.1:0-3399 GCA_031408355.1 Myxococcales bacterium | reverse complement strand
TGCGGCGGTGGCGTAGAGCCCCGCCCGGCAGGCGCCCATCACGACCGGTGACCAGGCATAGCCCTTGTGCCAGCGGTTGTAGATGAGCACGCAAGCGCAGGTGAAAATGCCCGCCAAGGACGAGGCTAGGCCGGGTTTGGTCAGGCCCAGGAAGGCTGAGGCAAGGAGCAGAACCAAGCCGAACGCCAGCAGGCCGAAGCCGATGCGCAGCACCGAAGCGCGCGCGATGAGCCCGGCGGGGATCGGACGCTCGGGTCGCTCCAGCCGATCCAGCTCAGCGTCGAACGCGTCGTTCAGGAACATCCCGCCCACGTAGAAGGCGGAGCCGCAGAGCAGCAGCACGAGCAAGCTCGCTGGGCCAAAAGGCAGCCCGCTGAGGACGGCGCCGCAGAGCACGTTGCTCCAAACGGTGGGCAGGTTCGAGGTGCGCCCCAGCCGCAGCAAGACCTGCGCGTTCAAGGCTTGGCTTCGCGCAAGTTAGTAGCGCCCAGGGCGGTCAACGCGAAGGCCAGCTCCCGGGCAATCGCCGACGTGATAGGGACGTTGCGGAAACGCTCGGGTAGCACGTCCCAAGTATACGTTTCCACCTCGAGATGCGGGCACGGGCGTTCGGTAGCCAGCGCGGCGAGGAGCGGCAGAAGATCGGGCTGCGTGCTCTCGAAGACGCCCAGCTCGCGCAAGAAGATGGGTACGTGAAAATGCACGCGCCACTCACTGCCGGCGCGCGCGCCCCGAGCGAACGCGTCGTTCAGATCCACGAAGCGCTCGAGCTCAGTGCCGGTGCGGACCACCGTTTGATGAAAATAGACGTCGTTTTCGAAGGCCTTGAGGGCCTCGAGTCGCTCCGGGTTGGCTTCGGGCAGGCGCAAGCCACAGCTGAGCTGGATCTTGGGGACGCTGATGCCGGCCCGCTGCAAGCTGCGGTAGGCCGCGAGCGGTGACTCGAACTCAACCGACGCGTGGCAGGTATCCAGGCACACGCCCAGGTGGCGACGCAGGGCGATCTCGGCTTGACTCTGGGACAAGCCCGTAAGCTGAGCGAACAGCGCGCGAGCGTCCTCGCCCAGCAGCTGCCGCTCGAAGAAGCTCACAGCCTCGTCCGTGGTTTCCAGCAAACAGTGCGGCTCGGGCTCAAGCGCCAGCGCGATCCACTGACCGGTGGCGCGCTCAAGCTCCACGAGCGTGGCGGTAACCGCCAGCAGCGAGGCCGCGATGCGCTGCTCTGCTCTGGGTTCCTCCTGGGCCCTCGGTCTGAAGCAACCGGGGACCGTGCTGATGCTGCCCGAAACGCCCGCGGGGAGCAGGCGCGCCAAGCTCCGCGCCAAGGCTTGCGTGTAACGGACGCGCTCTGGGTCGAGCCAGTCCGGCAGGTAGACGCGCTCTTTGACTCGGGTGCCGTGGAAGGCTCCGTATGGAAAGCCGTTGATGGTGAAGACGTACAAGCCCCGTGCCAAAAGGAAGTCCCGAAACTGCTCGAGCGCGCCAGGCTGCTCAAGCTCATCGGCCGCTGCCGCGGCTAGCCGCAGGCCCACCCCGAAAGGCTGTGTCGGGCAGAACTGCCGCTTCACCTCCAGCACGTGCTCGTCAATCAGCGAAGTGACCGCGGCCAGCGACTCACCCGGATGCACGTTGGTGCAGTAACTCAGCTGCGCGTCGTTTAGCTGGCGTAGCTGCATGGTTGGGCCTGCCGAGCTTGCAACCAACTGATCGACTCGGCGACGCGCTGCTCGTCCATCTCCGAGACCTCGCTCGCGCTGCCGATGCCGGTGAGTAGCGTGACGCTGAGGGCGCCGCCGAGGTGCTCCCGAAACTCTTGGAGGCCTCGCAAGATGAGGAGCTTCCCCTGCTCGAGCGTGCTCAGCGCTGGGTGGTAGATGCAAAGCCCCAGGTTCTCCAGCAGCTGGCACAACCGCTCAAGGACTTCGGCCGGCAACAGGCCGGAGCGGACGGCGTAGCAGGCGTCGAGCGCCATGCCGATGGCCACAGCCTCACCATGACGGAGCGCGTGCTCGGTGGCGGTTTCCAGCCGGTGCGCGGACCAATGCCCGTAGTCGAGTGGCGGACGTTGCCGCGTTCGAACGGATCGCCGGCGCTGGCGATGTGGCGGAGGTGAAGCTCGGCGCAGCGCCGTACCGCAAGCTCGAGCGTCGAGGCCTCGCCTGAGGCGAGCGCTGCCGCGTGCCGCTCGAGCCAGTCGAAAAAGCTAGGGTCGCGAATCAGCGCCACCTTCACGGCTTCTGCCAGACCGGCCCGTACATCGCGCAACGGCAGGGTGCGCAGCAGCTCAGCGTCATTGATGACGGCGAACGGGGGCGCGAAGGTACCGAGAAAGTTCTTGGCACCGAACGCGTTGACCGACGTCTTGACGCCGACTCCCGCGTCATTTTGCGCAAGCACGGTGCTGGGCATGCGCACGATGCGCACGCCGCGGTGCGTGGTGGAGCCAGCGTAGCCCACGGCGTCGAGCACGGCGCCACCGCCCACGATCAGCAAGGCTCCCTGCTTGTCGAGCTTGGCTTCCGCGAAGCGCGCCTGCAGCTCTGCCACGATACCGGCCTGGTTCTTGATGGCTTCGCCGCCGGGTACGCTGTGCACCTCGGCCAGCAACTGGAGCCTATTGGAGTGCGCGGCCGCGTAGGCCTCGAGCTCCGCGCGGATAGTCGGACGCGCCTCAGCCAGGCCCGCGTCGATGACCACGAACAAGGGGTGACGCCGGTCCGGCTCCCGGCGCGAAATTGCCCAGGCGAGGCTCGGGTCTGTGGAGGCCAGGGCGCCTCGGCAGAACACGACCGGGTACTCGAAATCGACGCTGAAGCGCTGGTCGTAGGTTGCCGCAGGCCGAAAATCAGGGGGGGGGGAGAGGCTCAAATTAGCGATCCGGGCGGGGCCGGGAGCATAGCAGCATGCTAGCGTCCCGGCGTGGCAACCGAAGCTTGGCTGAAGGGTTTTTTGGCCGAACACGGCGGGGTCGCCGGGACCGTTCACTTCCTTGATGCAGAGGCTGAGCTGCTCAGGCTGGCCGCCTCCGTGAACATCCCCCCGCCCGTGGTGAAGATCACTGAGACCATCCCCAAGGGCAAAGGCATGGCGGGGCTGGCCTGGGAACGCGACGAAGTGGTCGCGACCTGCAACTTGAAAAGCGACACCAGCGGCGACGTTCGGCCCGGCGCAAGGGCTGTCGACGCGCAGGCCGCGCTGGCCATTCCGGTTTACGCTGCCGCGGGCAAACTGCGGGCGGTGGTCGGCATCGCCTTCCTGGGCGAGCGGGATTTCACGGCCGAGCAGCTGCTGCAGTTCGGCGCGTCCGCCGCCCGGCTCCCGGAAAGCGACTGAAGTTCTGCGGGCGGTCGGGCTTTCGCCGGAGACGACAGGGTGCACGCCCTTCTGGGTATGACAGAA
>JANNWK010000748.1:0-10568 GCA_031408355.1 Myxococcales bacterium | reverse complement strand
GCCCGGCTCCCGCGTGGGCTGAAGATCGAACCCAGCGGTTTGGCTCCTTGCATCGTCCTTCCCTCAGCAAGTCGCGTGCCGCCCTCCCGCACCGCCCAGGGTCCCGTTCGCGGGGCCTGGGCTCCTTTGGCGTTGGAAGATTTCCGTCGAGGCCCGGTCACAGCGGCGCGGGCTGGTCATCACTGTGTCCTCCCACGAAACCGCAGGGAAGGACCCGGTCTCGACATGAACGTCCATCCGGGATAGACACGAAGCAAGGGACGCGCGCACGGCGAGCGAATCTGCTTGAGCATCCTACCCACGGAACTAGACAAGACCATGGAGGCTCGGACGCTGGCCGAGCCCGCTCCACAAAGCCTGCGGCTGTCAGTCCTCAGCGGCCCGGACGCGGGGTTGACCGTCTCCGTGCCGCACGCCAAGGCAATGATCGGCAGGGCGGAGCAAGCCGAGCTCCGCTTGACGGATCCTTCGGCATCGCGGTTTCACGTCGAGCTGGCCGCTACGGTCGGTGGCATCGCGGTGCGTGACTTGGACAGCGCCAACGGAACCCGCTACGCGGGTGCCCTGCTGAGAGATGGGGTCGTGCCGGGCGGGTCGCGACTGACCGTCGGGGCGACTGAATTCCTCGTCGAGCTCGATCGCCCCCTGACCGAGGATACGGATCCCACCCCGGCGTTTGGGCAATTGCGAGGCAAGGGCAGCAGCATGCTGAGGTTGTTCGGGCTGCTTCGCCGCTTGGCGCGCACCGATCTCTCGGTGCTGCTGGAGGGACCCACTGGGTCCGGCAAGGAGCTGGCCGCCAGCGCGCTTCACGAGTTCGGCGCCCGCGCCGCCGCGCCCTTTCGCATCCTTGATTGCACCGCCATTCCTCGCACGCTCGCTGAGTCCGTGCTCTTTGGCCACGAGCTGGGGTCGTTCACGGGCGCGCTCCGCCGGCAGGAGGGTATTTTCGAAAGCGCCCAGGGGGGCACGGTCTTTCTGGATGAGGTCGGCGAGCTGCCGCTCGATCTGCAGCCCAAGCTGCTGCGCGTCTTGTCGCAGCGGGAAGTCGTCCGGGTAGGCGCCACCAAGGCCATTCCTTTGGATGTTCGAGTGGTCGCAGCCACCTGGCGCGATCTGCGGGCCATGGTCAACAAGGGCACCTTCCGCGAAGATCTGTATTTCCGGTTGGCGCAGGCTCGCGTCGAGATCCCCGCTCTGGAAGCTCACCGCGAAGACATCCCGCTGCTCGTCTACCATTTCCTACAGTCGCTGCCGCCGAGCGCGCAGGCGGCGCGCCAGATCGATCGCGAGGCCCTCGAGCAGCTCATGGGGCGTTCCTACCCGGGCAACGTGCGCGAGCTGAAGGCCACTGTCGAGCGCGCAGCCTTGATGGCGGACGGTCCCACGGTCCGGCTTGCCGATCTCACGTTCGAACGCCTGCTGACCGGTCACCAGAAGGATGCACCCTTGGAGCGCGGGCTCGGCGACTCCGAGGATGAGGCCTCACTCGTCCCCTACAAAGAGGCGCGACGCAGCTTGCTCGATGACTTCGAGCACGACTACCTCCAGCGCTTGATGACCCGCTGCCGCGAGAACCTGGCAAGAGCCGCCGATCGCGCCGGCGTGGAACGTCATTACCTGCGGAAGCTCTTGCACAAACACGGCCTGCGCGAGAGGAAGGAATAGCGCTCCTCGGCTGAGCTCAGCTCAGCCCAGCCCAGGTAGGGGCCCCTTGCCGAAATCGCCGGCATCGGTGTCGCCGTAGTATTCGACTTCCGGGAAGCCCATGGCGTGACAGATGGAGACGAAGAGGCGATTGCTCCGGGTGCTCGTGTACTTGAGGTAGCGCCCTGGCTCGAACGCGCCTCCGGCCCCGCCGGCTAACACGTAGGGCATGTTGCTATAGGAGTGCGACTCACCTTCGGCCACTTCGGACGACCAGAGCAAGACGGTGTGGTCGAGCAGCGTGCCGTCGCCTTCCTTGATACTGGCGAGCTGCTCTAGCAGGTAGAGCAGTTGTTCCGAGCACCAAGTGCTGAACTTGGTGGCGCTCGCGATCATGCCAGGATCGCCGGGCGCGCTGTGGGTCCAGCCGTGGTGATTGTTCCCGAGGTCGAGCCAGGGATAGGTCGCGTCGGAGCCGCCACGACCGAGCTGGAGCACGACCGACCGGGTGAGGTCACAGGAAAGTGCTGCGACCGCGTTGTCCATCTGGGCCTTGAGGACCATGGGCTGGTTGTCAAAAGCCTGGAAGTCCAGCTTCGCGCCGGCGGTCGGCGCCGCGCAGCCCTGTCTTGTGGGCTCGCCGCCTTCGGCAAGCCGCATTTCCAGCGCTCTCAGGTGAGCCAGATGCTGATCGATCTTCTGATACTCGGAGCTACCGACGCGCCCTCTCAGGTCGGTCAGATCAGTGCCTATCAGATCGAGGATGCTCTTCTCCTCGGCTCGGTTGCGCTCGATCGTCGCCTGATCCTGAGTGGGTGACTCCATCGAGGTGGGGAGGCCGGTGAAGAGGCGATCGAAGGCCACGGAGGGATCGTCTTCGGTGGGGATGGGGTACCAGTTGTCGACCGAGCAATAGCAGTCGCCGCCGATGCGGCCGTCGGTGTTGGGGGCAATCCCCAAGTTGAGCTGCTTGTAGGGTGTCTGCCCCGCGAGACGCGCGGCAAAGTATTGGTCTAGCGACTGGCCGCGGCCAGAGACCTTGGGGTCGTCTTTGGCGGGCCCACGGTCGACCAAGGGGCTGCGGATGAAGTTTGCGCTGAAGGAGCAGGCCATGCCTGCTTCGTGCGGTGGCATGCCCCCGCCGGACGATTGCTCAATGCCATCGAGGATGGTGAGGTATCGCTTCATCGGCTCGAGCGGCGCCAGAATTCGACTCAGCGTGAAGTCCGCATTGTTCCCCTGCGGCCGCCAGTGATCGAGCCAAGTGCCGAGCGGCGTGAAGAACTGAATGTAGCGCGTTGGAAACTGGCCGGCTTGTGCCTCAGCCTCACGGTCAAGCAGCGGGATGAAAGGCGCGAGGGACAACGATGCGCCCAGCGCGCGGAGCACGTCACGGCGGCCTAGGGATCTGATCACGGTTCGACCTTTCGGAATCGGAAGCTATCGCTTGTGGCGGTGGCCACGATGAGCTCGCGTAGATCGCCCTGACTGGTCTCGAACTTGTCGAGCGCCACGGAGCGCGCACAGTCGTCCTCGGCGGTGGGTTCTCGCCCGAGCGCGTAGCGGAACCAGTGTCGGCCAAAGCAGTGCTGGGTGTCGGCGCTGGTCGCAAGCTTTTGAGAAAGCTCGATGGCGCCGTTGAAGGCGCCGGCAATGTCAGCTGGCTCCCCCACGATTTCACCCATGGCATCCACGGGCGAGCCTGCGTCGTCCGCTCGGTATTGGCCGATGGCGTCGTAGTGCTCGAAGCCAAGCCCTAGAGGGTCGAGTAACGTGTGGCAGGTCGCGCAAATAGGATTGTCGCGATGCTGGCGGAAACGCTCGCGGGTGCTCACGTTCGGCTCGACCTTGGGCAGCTCAATAACGGCGTCGTTGGGCGGTGGCGCCAGCTCCTGACAGAGCAGCACCTCGCGCACCCACACCGCGCGCTTGACGGGGTTGCTCTGGTCGACACTGCTGTGAGCCGCTAAAAGCCCGGGCAGCGTGAGCAGACCCGCGCGCTGGGTCTTGTCGAGCTCGTAGCGTGGCCCACTCCCCGAGGCGCCGTAGAACTGCGCCGTGAGCGGTCCGCCCATACCAAAACTTTGGGTCAGGAGCGAGGCGAGAGTCCCGTCGCCCTTTCGAATCACAGCGTCGGCGAACAGCCCCGGCTCCGCCGCCAGCTCCTTGGCAAGCTCGGGACTCCAGGTGGGATACAGATCCTTGCTCTTCGGCATGGCATCCAGGTAACCGACGCCAGTGAGCTGCGTGTGGAACGACCGGACCGCTTGCTCTGCCTGGGGCGCCGCGAGCATGCGACGAGCCTGAGCCTCGACGGCAGCGACGGTCGTAAGCTGCCCGGAGTCCGCGGCTGTTTCAAGCTCTGCATCGCGCGCACCCGACCAGAAAAGGAACGAGAGCCTTGCCGCGACCTCGTGCGAGGTGAAGCGCGCTACCGGCACGATGCTGCTCTCCTGGGCGGGCTCGCCCAACTCAACGTGGTAGAGAAAATAGGGCGACTGGAGCAGAGCGCGGAGCGCCAGCCGGATGCCATCTTTGAAAGTGCGGTCCTTCGCGCCGGCGCTGAACAGGCCGACGGAGCGCTCGAGCTCGCTCGAGGTGAGCGGGCGACGGTAGGCTTTCCTGCCGAAGTCTTGGAGGAACTGGCTGGCACAGGCCGTGTCGGCGGCGGTGGTCGAGCACGGAGCGAGAGTGGCGAGTGCCCCGGTGGCTCGCTCGGCCAGACGCTTCGCCGCGACTCCGTATTTCTCTACGGAGCCCTCGGAGATGGGCGCGAGCGTGTTGCCCGCGAAGGGCCCCACCGATTCGTCACCTTCGAGCGAGGGGCCAAAGGGCTCTGAAGCGCCGAGCAAGCTCGCCACGCTGGCGTCGTATTCTTCCCGAGTGAGTCGACGCAGGGGTGCCGGCCCCGCCGAGACTTTGCCAGCAACGCAGGACTTGCTCAGGAGGGTTGGATCGTTCTCGCTCGAGGGGCCGCTCGGGCCCGGAACCGCACCCGAGTCTTGAGGCAGCGCCGCGGAAGGCGGCACATCGTTCGACGAGCCGGTGCTGGACCCTTCCATGGTGCCGACGCAGCCGGACGCAAGCCACAGGAGTGCCAGGTTGCGGAACGACCGAGGATTGGATCCGGTAGGCATGCATCGACCTCAAGGCGGTTGATTGCAACCCGTGTGCCTCGCGGATGCGGTCCTGCTTCGCGTAAAATCCGCGCGGATAAAGCCGCAACCTCCCGGGCCCGCTGCACACCGTTGTGTCCGAGGTCACTCGCGTGACCTCCACCCAGCGCCCGCGTCCGCCTATTGGGCTTCGAGCTGAGAGACCGTCTGCGTCGAAAGGAGGGGCAGTCTTTAGGCCTTGAACACAAAAAAACTCAACTCTAGGGCGAGTCGAAACACGGCTGCTCCGCCGCTCCGCCGCGCGATCATTTCTGACCCCTTCCGCAAGCGCGCAGTGACCACTCCCAGGACATCGCTGCATCGCTGTCAATGAAAGTGAGTGGTCCGCATGCGCCAGTCAATCCGTTTGCGCGCTCGTGAAGTCCCAATGAGCGCAGTCGCGTCAGCGGGCGCGCTTGCTCTCCTACTGCTCGGTTGCACGGCAGACATAGCGCCGGCTTCTCCAGGCTCAGGCGTCGCTTCCGGAGGATCGGGACCGGGAGCGCCCGGCGCTCAGGGGCCGGCGCAGGGGCCTCCTGCGTGCCTCTCCGAGTTGCCGGGCCAGCGCTTCTTCTTGCTCGACATGCAGAGCTACCTCAACAGCCTCACGGACCTTCTGGGTCCCGACGCCGTGTCGACCGCGGATCGGCAGCAGTTCCAGCGCAGCGACCTATTTGCCAACGGGGTGCCGACCCTCAGCGACGCTACGCCGTACGAGCGCGTCGCCGTGGCCGCCGCCAAGACGCTGACCGGTCCGAAGCTCGACGCGCTGGTCGGCTGCAGCGGCACCGAGCAAACGGATGCTTGCGCCAAGCAAGCGCTCGGCGTCTTCATGGAGCGCGCTTATCGGCGTCCCGTTGACCCGGTCGAGCTGGACGGCTTGATGACGTTTCCCTACGCGACCGGGCGCGCCACCAGTTTTCAGCGGGGGATCCAGCTAGCGGTCGAAGCGATACTTCAGGCTGGGTCGACCTTGTACCTGAAGGAGCTCGGGCTGCCGAGCGGCGCAGGGGCCTGGGCGCTCGACGCCTACGAAGTCGCCAGTCAAGTCTCCTTCTTTCTGCTCGACTCGATTCCAGACTCCGAGCTGTACCAGGCGGCGCGCTCGGGCCAGCTCAGTACGAAAGAGCAGGTGGCGGCCCAGGTAGAGCGCTTGCTGGGCCAGCCGCTCGTTCAGGAGCGGCTCACTTCGCTTTTGATGCGGCAATATCATCTCGACGATATTCGCACGACGACAGCAGTCGACGGCAGCTTCCAGGCTCTCTTTACCGATTCGCTGCGAGAGTCATTTTATCAGGAGAGCTCGCTGCTCATCGACGACGTGCTCTGGAAGAACCCCCGCTCCGCGCTGGATCTCGTGTTGTCACGGGATACGTTCATGAATCAAGAACTCGCCGACAAGGTCTACCACGTGCCGTTCGCTGGAGCGGCCGGCGCTTTCGTAAAGACCGCGCTCAGCGGCTTCCCTGCCGCGGGCCTGTTGACGCAGGGAAGCCTGCTCGCCGGCAAGGCCAAGGCAAACACGGGCTCCGTCGTGAAGCGTGGCAAGTCGATCCGTATCAATTTCTTGTGCTTGGGACCGCCACCGTCTCCGCCGATCGACAATCCGGACCTCAAAGCCAAGCTGGAGGAACAGCTGCAGTCGAACCGCTCCGAGGCGGAGCTGGCGACCGAGCGCGCCGGCCAGCAACCGTGCGGAGGCTGTCATGCTTCGTTCGATCCCCTGGGTCTGGCGCTCAATCAGTTCGACCGCATTGGTAGCTTCGACGCCAGTCAGGTTGCCAGTGCCGACATGAGTGGAGTCGACGCGAGCTTCGCCGGAGTGGTCGTCAACGGACCGCAGGAGCTAGGCCAACAGATTAGTAGTCAACCTGGGTTCGCGTCGTGCATCGCCTCCACCGTTCTGCGCTTCGCGACGCGTCAAGCGTCGACGAGCGAGGCCTGTGCTGCGACCGATGCGGCGAGCAAGTTCAGCGCTTCCGACCACCGCTTCGACGCCCTGGTGCGAGCGGTCGCCACCTCTGAAATGTTCCTGGTACGACGTGAAGGAGACGGGCAATGAGCACCTACAAGATCAAACGACGCAACTTGCTTTGGGGCGCCGGCGCCGGTGGCACTGCAGCGGCGCTCGCGGGCTGGCTCAAGATGGCGGAGGCGGCTGCCCAGGGAATCACGCCCAAGCGCTACATGAGGATCCATCGCGGCGTGGGAACCATCTACAAGAACTGGTTCCAGCCCGCACCGCCAGCCGTCGAAACCGACTGGCAAGCGACGCGCATCTTGTCCAAATTCAACAATGTTCGCTCGCGCATGGTCGTGCTCGATGGGGTGGACATCCAGGGAGGCGCCGGGGGTGCCCATGAGAGCTACTCGGTCGTCTTCGCCACCGGACAGACAACCAAGGAGCTTTGGCCCGGCAATGGCGGCGACGATCCCATGCCGGAGGGGCCGTCCTTCGACCAGGAGTTGATCCGCACGACTCCGCACTTGGTGGGAGCCATTCCTGCGCTGCATCTGGGTGTGGACGACCGCGTGGAGGGTAATGAGTATTCTTGCCGGCGCTTGTCCTACTTCAAGGCTCGCGACCCCGGCGTCGCGCCCAACATGAGTCCGTATTCCGTCTTCACCCAACTGCAGGGGCAGGTCGCTGGCGTGGACCACGACGACGCCGCCTGGCAAAGGCTAAAGGCCGAAAAGAAGAGCGTGCTGGACTTCGTGACGTCCGACTTGGCGCGCTTGAAGGCGATTGCCCCTGCAGCCGAGCGGCCCCGGATCGACGCACACACCGACGCGCTGCGCGTGCTTGAGGCACGTTTCGCGACGCCACCTGTGTCCGGCGCCTGCTTTGGCGATATCGTTTCGCCCAGCGAGACGTTGAGCGGGGGCCAGCAGGTGGAATTCGACGGCCGCGCCACGACCAAGCTGGGCGACGACGACCGCAGCGCGCAGGTGGGCAAAGCTCACTTCGATATGGTGAGGGCTGCCTTCCAATGTGATCTGACTCGCATCGTCAACTTCCTATGGTCCCCTGGCACGAGTACCGTGGGCTTCAAGGGCTTCGGCGGGGATCCCAACGCCGTCCGCGCCCACCACGACGTGACTCACACCGACGGTGAAAACGAAACAGGTCGCGAATTTCTGACGATGGTCGATGAGTTTTACGCCCAGCACACGGCAACTTTCATCGAAGCCTTGATGAACACTCCGGACGCTGCTGATCCCAACGGGGGCTCGCTGCTGGACAACACGTTCGTCATGTACACGTCCGAAGAGGGGGAAGGCGCCCATCACGACTGGCACGATCTGCCGCTCTTGGTGTTCGGAGGCGCCGGCGTCAACGTCCGTGGCGGCATCTACAAACGCTTCGGAGGCTGGGACGGCAATGGCAAGCCAAACAACCTCTACATGACCGCGATCAAGGCGCTAGGCGCCAACCTGACCTCGTTTGGCGACCCCACCTGGTGCAGCTCCGGCCCACTCGATATTCTGACCACGTAAGCGCTGGTCGGGCGAGGCACCCAAAAAAGAGGCCCGGCCGGCCCTTCGTCAAAGAAGCTGCGACAGCAGTGTGCGAGCGGCGACGACGCACGGGTCATGGCGCGTGAACGGGTCGACGTCGACGTAGTCCAGGTTCTGCACGACCTGAAACGCGTGTGGGGCCCCCACCTGACGCTGGAAGTGCTCAAGGCTCGATGAGAGGGACGTATCGGTCGTCTTGACCTCGACCAGGAACCACGGCCTGCGATCGCGTACCACGACGAAATCCACTTCACGCTGGCCCTTGTCGCGTAGGTAGCAGAGCTCGAACCTCCCGAGCCCCAAGTCCTGCCAACCCTGCACCGCCTTGAGAAGATGGCACGCCACGAGTGTCTCGGCGCGTTGTCCCGGATCCTCCACCGTCCCCCAGTCAGAAGCGTACCACTTGGGCTCTTTGCGCAGCGATTTGGCTACGTTCCGGAACCAGGGTCGAACCAGAAAACCGAAGTGCAGCGAGCAGAGCGCCTGCACCCATGCGCTCCTGCACGTAGTCGTCTTGCCCACCTGGCGGGGCCCCGAGACGAACGCCATCTGTCATCGTAGGATAGCCCAGACCATTTTACGATGTCCCGTAGGTTGGTCTAGCCAGGGTCAAGGGACTGGTTCGCGCCACAATTGGCGATTTTCTGAGGGGAGGCCAAGCGCGAAACCTTCGCGATGACCCTGCAAAGTGGCAGTTCGTTGGTCCTTGGCGCGGACCTTAGGATTCAGGATGACACTCGGCCCAGGCCTGGAAGCCAAACAGAGAGAATTAAGTACCCTCACGACACGCACGGCACGGACAGCAGCGCGTACTTCCGGAGCTATGACCATGAAGATAAGAGACGAGGTAAGTGCGATGAGCCCGACGCAGCGGCGCCGGTTTCTCAAGCTAATGGGCGCCGCGCTGGGCGCTTCGGCGATCCCCGTCTCCCTGCGGTTTGCTTTCAACGACATGGCCGGTGGCGTGAAGTACGCCCAGGCGCAGGCGGCTGCTGAAGGCACGATCTTCCTGGAGTTCAACTTCCGAGATCAGGTCGATCTGATGCACATGTTCGTGCCGCCCGGTCTCGCAACGGATGCGAATCTCAAACGCGGTGTCAATAGCTCCGAGGTGTCGCTGTTCCACATGCCGGCGGCCATCAAGAAGGCGCCGAACACCAATCATTGCCTGACGCCGGATTCCGACGAGCTCATGCCCCACGTCGAGGACATCGCGGTCATCGACACGGGCGAGGCCGCTATCGGCAGCATTCACGGGCACGAGGCCGGCAACGGTATCCGGTCGCCGGGTCGCGTCATGGACGCAGGCGCGTCGGGGAAGATGCCGATGTGGCTGGCCGACGGAGAGCACGGTGGGGGCAGCGAGGAGCTCTACACGACGACGCCCACGCCGGCGGTGCTCCACAGCTACCATCAGAAGTCGCTCGACGCAGGGCTGAAGAATGGCTTCGCCTTCAAGGGGATCAGCCGCCCGAAGCACTCCGTTTATCACTTCGCCGCCGGGCTCCCTGGCGCGGAAATCGATCGCATGCCGACCCGGCAGGCGCTCTTCGACGCCTTCCCGGCGGTGGCTACCGACGCGAGCCTGGTGCCTACAGCTGAGCAGGCGGAGCTCCTAGTCCGGATGATGAAGGGTCTCGATACGCGGCTATTCAAGCGACGCTATTCCGAGGCGGGGCTCACCAATCACATCGCCGAGCTCGACGAGACCCGCAAGATCCTCCACGTCGCCAATCCGCGCGTCGTGTCGGTGCCGCTGACGCTTGAGGAGGAGGCGGCGTGGAGCGTGGGGGTACCGAATCAGCAGTGCACCGACAACGTGATCCACTTCGATTGTTCCACGGATCCTATGAATCCGGGGCCGAACGCTGACTACGTTAAGGCGCACGTCTGGGAGCAGTTTGCCTACGCTTCGAAGATCCTGGGCAGCGGCGCCACCCGCAGCGGCGCGCTCGAGTTCGACTACATGGATCTTCATGGGGATGGGGTTCGGACGCAGCAGGTGATGGAGCAGCAGGCGCAGCAGTGCGCCCGGCCGCTGGCGCGCCTCATTGCCGCGCTCAAGGCAGCGGGCGTCTGGAAGCGCACGTTGATCGCCGTCTACACGCTCGATGGCAGTCGCGAGCCAGCGGCGAACTCGTACGGCGACAAGGGCAAGGGCACGCTGATCCTCGCCGGTGGCATGATCAAGGGCGGCTACTATGGCGACATTCGCGCCACGGCACCCATGGGCGCCGGCCACCAATT
>JANNWK010000747.1:0-5625 GCA_031408355.1 Myxococcales bacterium | reverse complement strand
GCCGTAAAGTAGACGCCGAAGCCATCGTAGGCCTTGACGTTGCCTTTGACGTTGAGCGAGGTAGCCACATCCGTGAGCGTGAGCGCGCCAGCCTGGTAAGAGAACGTGCCGCCTGGCGTACCGAGAGCAAACGTGAAGTTGCCAGCGCTCGTCGGGTTGGCGAGCAGGTCAGCGAACGAAGTGACCAGAGGGGCCGCGGGCTTCGTGCCGGCACAAGCAAATCCGGTCCCCGCCGCGCCACCACCGGAGCCGCCCGTGCCACTGCCGGCCGTGCCGCTCCCCGCCGTGCCGACGATGACCCCGGTGCCAGCGGTGCCAAGCGCCTTCGACCCGCCCGCGGCCTGGCCGCCGGAACCCACGTTGGTTTTGCCCGCAGCCCCCGGGGAATCATCGCCCGTATCGCTGCTGCAGGCAGAAAACCACCCCGCCACCAAGAGCAAGGAACCCATTCCAACGTACCGAGAAGACTTGATTGACATGTACATAAGACCTCCGAACCGCATGAGCGAACGCCAGGCCACTATGTGCGACGGATCCCCAGCTGTCCAGGCCTCTGAGCGCATTTTCTGGAACCGGTCCCCTAAGTAAATGACCCTACTATTTTGAGACTATTTCGTAGCAAGCGGAACCGCAACCATGTCTATGCGCCCAGACCTTCACCGAAAATCCCCCGTAGTCGCGCCGGTTTGCGGCGCTTGGTGAGGCGAGCCGCGGCGTGCTTTCATGGGGGGTGGCCTCCAGCGCGTCCGCCGTCATTTCCCAGCTCAGTCCGGAGAACCTCAGCGTCATTCAGGAGCACCTGGGCGGGGCGCCGGAGGGCTGGACCCAGAGCGAGATCGGGGATGGCAACCTCAACCTGGTGTTTCTGCTCAGTGGTCCGGACGGGCGGGTGGTGCTCAAGCAAGCCCTGCCCTACTTGAGGTGCGTGGGTGAGAGCTGGCCGCTCAGCATCCGTCGCAACTTCTTCGAGTTCACCGCGCTGACGGAGCATGCGGCCGTCGCCCCCGAGTACCTGCCACGCGTGCTGGCCTTCAACGAAGCCTCCGCGGCGCTGGTTCTGGAGTTTCTTGGCGACCACAGCGTGCTGCGCAGGGGGCTCATGCAGGGGATTCGCTATCCCAGGTTCTCCGAACAGATCGCCGACTACCTCGCCAGGACGCTGTTCTTTACCTCGGATCTCTTTCTGGCAGCCGGCGCCAAGAAGGCGAAGCTGACGGTTTTCGGCGAGAACGCCGACCTCTGCAAGCTCACCGAGGACCTCATCTTCACCGACCCCTATCGGGAGGCCGAGGGGAATCGCTGGACCTCGCCCGAGCTCGACTCGCTGGCCCGAGCGTTCTTCGGCGACGGCGAGCTCAAGGTGGCCATCACGCAGCTGAAGGCCCGGTTTCTTACCGCCTCCGAAGCACTGATTCACGGCGATCTGCACACCGGCTCGATCATGGTCAATCAGCTGGAGACGAAGGTCATCGATCCCGAGTTCGCGTTCTACGGGCCGATGGGGTTCGACGTTGGCCTGCTGCTAGCCAACTTCTTCCTCGCCTACTTCAGTCAGGCCGGGCTGGGCGGTAGCGCCGAATACGAAGCTTGGCTGCTCCAGCAAGCCAGTGAGATTTGGCGCCTGTTCGAACAGAAGTTCTCGGCGCTCTGGGACCAGCAGCTTTTGGGTGACTACCTGCCCGCCCGGCTGCTCGACCATGACACGCGCGCCTATGTGATCAATCGCGTGCGTGCCGACTACATCGCTCGCTTGTCCAGCGACTCGCTGCGCTTCGCGGGCGCTGAAATGATTCGCCGGGTGCTCGGGCTCGCCCACGTCGCCGAGCTCGACGCCATCGACGATCCCGAAAAGCGGGCGCTCGCTGAGGGTCGAGTGTTGCGCGCGGGGCGAAAGCTCTTGGTGCATCACGAACGCTACGCCGACGTCCAGGCAGCGACTGCGATGATTCGCGACGAAAGGCTGTTGGTCCTTAGATGAAAACGCTGATTTCGCTGGCTCTTACCTCCGACAACGCTGCGCTCCGGCTGCTTGATCAAAGACGACTCCCCCATAGCGAGAACTTCATCGACTGCCGAGATCCAGCGCACATGGTTGAGCTGATTCAAACGCTGGCCGTCCGCGGCGCTCCGCTCATCGGGGTCGCGGCCGCGCTCGCGCTCGCTCACTACGCCCACCACGGTGCCAACGCCGAGCAGGTTCGAGCCGCGGCCGCGCGACTTCGCGACGCGCGCCCCACGGCAGTGAACCTGATGGCCGCCGTGGATCGAGTGCTGTCCGTCTCCGAGCTGACACCAGCCAGCATCATTGGCGAAGCCGAGTCCCTCTTCGAGGAAGACGTTGCGGCCTGCGAGGCGATGGCCGAGCGGGGCGCCGCGCTCGTCGCCGATGGCGACTCCATTCTCACGCACTGCAACGCCGGCGGGCTGGTCACGGCCGGCATCGGCACCGCCCTCGGTGTGCTGCGTCGGGCCCACCAGCAGGGCAAGCGCATCCACGTTTTTGTCGACGAAACGCGGCCGCTGCTGCAGGGGGCGCGCATCACCGCCTGGGAGCTCGCAAGGTTTGGCATCCCCCACACACTCATCTGCGACAACATGGCTGGGGCGCTGATGGCGCTCGGTAAGGTTCAGAAGGTGTTCGTCGGCGCCGACCGGATCGCGAGAAACGGCGATTTCGCGAACAAGATTGGGACCTATAGCGTCGCGGTGTTGGCCCATCACCACCAGATCCCGTTCTATGTGGTCGCGCCCCGCACCACGTTCGACGCCGAATGCGCGTCGGGTCGAGAGATCCCGATCGAGCTTCGTCCCGCCGATGAGGTGCGGGCCGGCAATAGCCCCAGCGCCTGCCAGGTCTACAACCCCGCGTTCGACGTGACGCCGCGAGCACTCATCACGGGCATCGTGCTGGACGACGGCATGCTCTAGCTCGGGACTCTAAGCACGGCGCCAATCATCCGAATCTGCTCACTAAAGACGATTAGGGCCGCGGGCTCAATGGACGCTGACTCAAGCTGGGCTCGATCTTGCGGAGACGCCGGCAACAGCTCCGGTGATACGCTCAGCCGATGGCCGTTCAAAAGTTGCAGAGGGACGGTTTCGTAGTCGAGCGGCACGGCGACCGCTCCTCGACCTACTTCGTCTATGCGGGGCACATGAAGCGGGTTCAGCTCAGTCCGATCGAGAAAGCGCTGTGCATCCCGTGCACTCGTCTCGACGAGTCTGGGCACGTCGACGATCTGGTTGCTGCCTTGTGGGAGCTCGCGATCCCCGGCATCGTCGACAGCATCGACGTCTCCTACCGTGAAGGCGACCCCGACGAGACGATGACCGTGCGTTCCCGCTAGCCCGAGCCGCCCAAGCGAGGGCTACCAGGGCTCCGCCGAGCCGCCAGCGCGCCCCCGGTCAGGGAGAAACCCAGCCCCTCGAGGCTCTGGCGGCGCCGGACCGAAGCAGTGTTGGCAACCCGAGGCTTTCAAGGCTAAGGGGCCCTTTGTCCATGACGCCCCGCAAGCCGCGCCCCCCGGTCGTTCTCCCTCCCCCGCTGGTCAAGTCCGTCGCCTACCCGCCCGATTCGATCTGGCGGACCTGGCAGGACGGCCAAGTCACGGTCTTCCGCGGCAACAACTTCCGGCGCCAGGGCCAGCAAATCGCTCGGGTGTTCGCTGAAACGCCTGTCCAAGCCGAAGACTGATTCGTCTCGGTCGAGCCGTGCCGCCCGATAGACCCTGGTTCCTCTACATCGCCCGCTGCGCCGACGGCAGTCTGTATACCGGCATCGCGCTGAACGTGGCGGCGCGCATCGCGGCCCACGACGCTGGCCGAGGTGCCCGCTACACCCGCGGTCGCGGCCCGCTCCGGGTAGTAGCCACTCGACGCTGCAAGACCAAGGGCGAGGCGCTGCGACTCGAGCTCTTGGTCAAGACCCTCTCACGCGAGCAGAAGGAATGGCTGCTGGCGAAACGCCGCCTCGCCGCCTTCGCACGACGCCAGCGGCCCACTGCAGTCGCTACTTGAGCCCAGGCTGCCGTTCCTGGCTAAAGATCCAGGAGAGCAAGAGCGCTTCTGTGCCCCAGACCCTGTCGAAGGTCTGCTCGTGGGTCACGTCCGCGTACTGCGTGTAGCGAACGCTGCCGCAGAGCACCTTGAGCTTGTCGACCATGAGCAGCGAACCGACCACGTTGTTGACGCTGTCGAGGCTGCTGTGGAACGACCAGAACGGGAGCTTAAGCACCAAATGGGCGCGACTCGGATCCGTCCAGCCAGCCACCGGTACCCCGGCCGCCCAAACCTCCGGCCAGCGCCAGCTGAGATCCCAAGTCCCATGCCCACCCATGCCCTCGCCGGCAAGGTAGATGCGACCCGCGTCGATGCTGAATTCTCCGCGCGTATCGTCGACGAGCTCCCGGACCAGGCGAGCTGCGGTCGATGGCTCGTCGTGTGACGGATAGTACCCGTCGGCGTAGACCAAGCCAGCTTGAGGCTCTGCCTCGCTGGCTCCATACCAACGCGCCCACTCGTGATACGAGCGTTGGTCAGGGCACTGCGGGACCAGAATGATCGCCGGGAACTCGTGGCGAAAATTGGGCGACACCAGCGAACGCGCACCGTGAAACAGTCGCGAGTCGTAGATAACGGGGCGATTGTCCGTGCCGCGCGCCGCGCGATCGTGAAGAAATACCAAGAGCGGGTACTTCACGGCAGCGTCGTAGTGCTCGGGCACGAACAACCGGTACGGCAGCTTGTCGCCCAGCGATCCCACGAACTCACGCGCCTGCATGACCGCGTGGACGTTGGCCTCTGCCCAGCCCGTATTCTCGGCTTCGCTGAGCGATTCAAAGTTGGGGTCAAGGCCGGTTGCTGCATAGGAGATGGTTTGCACCAGCTTGGCCGTGGGCTCGCCCTGCGCGCCGGGCTCGGCAAACGCCGTCACGCTCACCACGTGCTCACCCAGTCCGGGCTGCCAGCGCGCCCTGCCAGTGCCATCCTCGTGCATCAAGAAAGGCGGCTTCTCATCAAGCCTCGACCATTCCCCGACGCTGAACTGCACGCTCAACGTACCGGCGGGTGGATTGGCGCGCAGCGTGAACAGCGGCGGCAGCTCCACGCGCTCAAGCGGCCCCGAAATAGGATCGTGCGCCAGCACCGGGCGTGTCTCCACCACGTTGAAGAGAGACAAGGTCAAGCGGTCGGCTCCTGACGGCGGCTCCCCGGCCAAGCCGCCCGCGCCACCCAAGCCGCCCGCCCCGCCCTCGCCGCCTGCGAAATCAACGCTCGCGGACGCTCCACCGAGGGCCGCGCCAGCGACTGCCGGCTCCGACCCGAGCAAGGGGCCGCCATCTGCCGGCCGAGCAGCGCTACACGCCGGCGCGAGCGAAGCGGCCCATAGCGCTAGGGTCAGGCGAGCGAGCATCGCGCAGGCAACCTTCATGCTTGATCGGACTTTACAGGCCGCCGGCCGCCAGGGAAACTGGCAGGCATCCGGTTCACCTCTCGCCCGGGCGGGAAGCCCCACGCAAAGCCCAAAATGAGCCAAAAAGTCACGGTCATCGACCACCCGATGGTCCAGCACAAGCTCACGCTCATGCGTGAGAAGGACCGCAGCACCAACTCCTTCCGTACGCT
>JANNWK010000746.1:0-4542 GCA_031408355.1 Myxococcales bacterium | reverse complement strand
GCTTTTGGCGGTCGGTTCGCCCAACTCGGCCCTACTCGGGCTCGCCCTGCTCGCTGGCCAGCTAAGCGGGCCGCCGCCCGGACCCGAGCGAGTCAAATGGGTGATCCGAAACCCGGAAGCGCGCGATCTCGCCGTGTTCAGCGTCTCGGAAGGCTATTCCGAGGCCCGAGCGCGCCTTGGCGTGGCCCGCTGAAGTCGCCAGCCACAGGCAGCGTGAGAGGGTCCCCAGGCGCCGCTGCCGTTGTCTTGACGCTCGTCGGAGTCCTGAGCGCGCTTTCGCCCGCGCCCGCAAGCGCGCACGCAGATTCGTTCGTTCGGCGGCTCGCCGAACGCGCTCTGACCCGCGGGCTGGCGCAGGAGGCGCGCGGCGACATCGCTCAGGCCCTCACCAGCTACGACGAAGCCGTCCGCGCCGACGACACTTTCGGCCCAGCGCTCATGCGACTGGCCGGTCTCCGTGAACGACTCGGCGCGCCAGACGAGGCCGAGCTCCTCTACACGCGGGCCACCGCCCTTCCGGGCACCCAAGGCGACGCCTTCTACGCCCGCGCGCTCCTACGCAACAACTCCAACAGACGGCAGCAGGCCACGCTCGACCTAGCGCAAGCCGTCGAACTTTCGGGCGGTCGCGAGCGATTGCGCCTGTTGGGCGCTTGGTACGTGGAGGCGCGCGCCTGGCCCGCCGCGCTGGCTGTCTGGCGTGCCGTGCTGGCGGACGCAGAAACGAGCGGTGATGCGGCGCAAAGCCGCGAGGCCCGCCTGACCGTGTCGGCCCTGTCTTGGTTGGCGATCGATACCGACCCCGTGCTCGCCGGAACGACGTCGCCGGACTGGACAAGGCGCTCGCTGGCCCGCGCCGCCCGCCGCGCGGCGAGCCCGGTTCACGGCGTTCGGAAGCTGACGCCCTGATCGTCGGACGCAAGCAACGGATAGGCTTCGCTCGGTCGAAGACCGCCACCGAACAACAGTAGCCGATCGTCCAGGGCGAGCAGCTTGCTCGGTGGACGTCGACCGGTGGCCAAGTCTGGGTACTCTCCCGCGTCGAACGCCACGATGGGCGGAGTGAACGTCCTCCCCTCATCTCGGCTCGAAACAACGCGAACCGTGGAGCGCACAGCGGCGCTTACCACGGTCACACCCTTGATTTTTGCGACGTCTACGAGCACGTCGGCGGGGGCTTCCCGCAGCAGCGACGGTAGGGGCAGTTCACCACAGCGCCCACCGAACGGGCAGGCCCGGAGTCGCAGGCTCTTCTGGTCGAAGCTGAGCGCCATCAGACTGCGCTCGTCGCACGCGATAGCCAGTGTCCGCTCTGCGAGCGACGACAGCTCGCTGCTCGCGTCGGCGGCACGCGACCCGTCGGGGGCTGCCTCATCACTCTGCCTCGAAAACACGACCAGCTGGGCGCTGCCGTCTTCGCGCGGTGTGAGGCGATAGATCTTGGAGCCGTCTTGGCTCTGGCAGCGCTCGGCGTGGCGCTCGAGAAGCGCGTCCGTTCGCCCCAAGCTGCGAAAGTTGACGCCCCGATCGCTCGATACGTGCAAGCTGAGGTCCGAGCCCATGCCGATCGCGACAGCGGTGCCCTTCCCCTCTTGCCAGACGTTACGGTAGAGCCCCGCTCGCGCCGGCAAGCCCTTGCCTAACAACGGGCGCGCAGGCGCCGGTAGGTGGGCCGCCTCCGACGCGCCCAGCGACGGCTTGATGAGCTTCGTGTAGCCGCCGCGAGCAAAGGGCCAGGCCTTCTCGGCGAGCGCTGATAGCGCCCCAACCGGGACCTCCAGCGCTGACAGCGAAAGCGCGGTGCCCCCGTACTCGCGAAAGTCACTGGCGAGCGCGGCATGAGCGCGCTCCACCTCGACCCTGCCGCTCACCTTGCCCGCAATCTTTCCGCACTTGGCGAACGGACGCTCGCTCCCCACTGCGGCCAGCAGTCGCCGGCGCACCAGCCGCGGGAACTCCGGCGCGCGATCACGCACGAGTGCCGGCCCGGTAGGCCCCACCATGCACAACGCGTAGTCGGCGATCCCGGTGGTTGCGTCGTGCAGCTGAAAGGCCGCCTGCAACCGGGGATACAGACTCACGACCCCCCAGGCGAACAAACCCACGAGCAGCACCGCTCGGAGCCGCACCGGAGGCGCGGGCAGGACCGGGCTGACCCTGGTCAGGACAGGTGCGGACCGAACAGGAACCGAGACGCCCATAGGCGCCTCGAACCTAGCTAGCTTCAGGAAATACGGGCAAGATTGTCGCGAGCAGCCAATACGCCGGTGAGGGCGCGGGCACGCTCACGCCATCGTGCGCGGCAGCTCGTCCGTCTTCAAGCGCTTGCGGCGACGACGAGCGGCTTCGCTCATCTTCTTCCGCTTCTTGATCGACGGCTTCATGTAGTGGCGGCGACGCTTCAGCTCACGAAGGATGCCTTCACCGGCCATCTTCCGCTTGAGGTGCTTGATAGCGCGCTCGATACCCTTGTCTCCGACCTGGACTTCAAGGGGTCTGCACTGTACGGCTTCGCTGGGATTCGCCAAGGGACGGGGGATATGGCAGAGGCCACCCAGGATTGCAAGCTTCTCCGCCGGGATTCTGCTACTTCCGCGCTCGAGTCATGACGGATTTGCCGCGCACGCAACCCACTGGGGTCAAAGCCCCCCATGGGGCCCTGGAGCTCGAGATCAGCTGGGCCGATGGCCACCGCTCTCGCTTCCCGCACGAGGTGCTGCGGGGCTACTGCCCGTGCGCCGGCTGCCAGGGTCACTCGGGCATCATTCAGTTCCAAACGGGGGGCAACCTCGACCTGCGCAAGGTCGAGCAGGTAGGGAACTACGCGCTCAGTTTCGGTTGGGGGGACAGCCACGACACGGGCATCTACTCGTTTCGCTTCCTGCGCGCCCTTGGCGATCTTCTCGACGCGCAGGGCGCTGAGGCCGTCAAGGGCCTGGGCACGCTGCCGCGCGTATGAAGCAACGTGAAGCGCGTCGTCGTCGTCACCACGTCCTACCCGCAAAATGCCGACGATGCCCAGGGACACTTTGTGGCGGCCGAGGTGCGGGCGCTTACCCGAAACGCTGAGGTCACGGTGCTTGCGCCGGGACGCGCACGGCCAGCGCTCGGGGACGAACGGGTCGTCAGCCTGGGGGGCGACGAGGCCTTCGGCTTCCCAGGCGCACTCGCGCGCCTGCGCGCCAGGCCACTACGAGCGCTCGCCGCGGCCCAGTTCACGCTGAACGCGGTCGCCTGGCTCCGAAGGCGGCCAGCACCGGACGCGCTCGTCGCTCACTTCCTCTTGCCGTGCGGCGTGCCGATAGCGACACGCGGCCTACTGCCGCACGCCAGCACCCAGCTGGACGTGGTGGTGCACGGCAGCGATGCCCGGCTCTTCGCGCAGCTACCGGGGGGCCAGGCCTGGCTCGGACGCGAGCTATTGAGGGCCGGCGCCGAGCTGCGCTTCGTGTCCGAAGAGCTCCGAAGCCTCGTGCTTGGAGCTCTCCCCGAGCGCCAGCGACTGGCCCTCTCGCGCAGGTCGCGCGTGGAGCCCTGCGCTATCGACACCAGCGGAGTCCCGGCGCGGCGTCTGGCTCGAGCGGCGCTTGGATTCGCGGAGCAGAGGCGCCTCGCCGTGGTCGTGTCGCGCCTGGTCACCAGCAAGCGGGTTGAGGTCGCGCTCCAGGCCTGCGCCCTTATCCCGAACCTCGAGACCGTTGTGGTGGGTGACGGACCGGAGCGCTCGCGGCTCGCCCGGACCTTCCCGCAAGCTCGCTTCGTAGGTCACACCGGGCGTCGGGCAGCCTTGACCTACATCGCCGCCGCCGACGTGCTCGTCTGCGCGTCGCGCGCCGAGGGCGCCCCGAGCGTCGTGCGGGAGGCTCGCGCGCTCGGCACCGAGGTCGTGTGCCTACAAGCTGGCGATCTTGCGCTGTGGGCCGAGCGCGATCCCGGCCTGCATGTCGTGCGCTGAGGGTGCGCGATGAGTCGACGTCTCCCCCGTGGCGAACGCCCCCGCCTGGCGCTTCTAGAGTTTGCTGAGCGCTTGAGACTTCACAACGTCCACCGCGGGCGCCTACGCTCGCTACCCATGTTTCACACGCTGCGCCTACCCGCTCCCTCCGCCGTCCGTCTCATCCTACTTGGCGCCGCGCTTGCGCTGTCTTCCTGCGGTGACTCGAGTGACAACGACGGGTCGATCAGCGACAAGTACGCGGCGCAGCGGCAAGCCTGTACCGACCGCATCAACGCGTTCCGGGCCACACTGCAACTGCCACCGCTCGAGCGCTGGACAGAGCAAGAGCAGTGCACCGACCGCGAAGCAGCGGGTGACAGCCAGAGCGGCAAGGCGCATGGCGAGTTCGGCAGCTGCAAGGAAGGCGCCCAGAACGAATGCCCCGGTTGGGGTTCTATCGAGCAGACCATTCAGGGCTGCCTGCAGTCGATGTGGGACGAAGGCCCCGGCGAGCCCTACTCGGAGCACGGGCACTACATCAACATGAGCAACCCCGAGTACACCCAGGTCGCCTGCGGCTTCCACGAGACGCCCGACGGCGAGGT
>JANNWK010000745.1:0-3594 GCA_031408355.1 Myxococcales bacterium | reverse complement strand
CCGTCATGCCGGCCAACAAGAACTCGAGCCCCCAAACGGTGTGCCTGGCCCAGAGTTCGTCAGTGCGGGCGGAGTAGAGAATCGAGCCCGCCGTCGCGGCGGTGAACGACGAGCTGGCGTGGCCTGAGAAGAAGGACACGTGAGCTTCGGAGCCCTCGTTGTCCGCAAACTCCTGAATGCGCGGATCATGCGAGCGGGTGTAGGGGCGCGAGCGCCGTGCCATGAGCTTGGTCGTCGCGGTAAGCGCCAGGTTCAGGGCATGCGCCTGACCGTAGATGAGTGTGGCGTTGGCCATGCTCGTATCGAAGCCTTGCGACATCTGCACCAGCAGGGGCAGCGTAATGGTGGTCACGAGCAGGTGGTCGCTGAGCGCCGCCGCCGATTCGCTGAACCTGAGTTCGACCAGATCGTCGGGATAGAAGCTGCCCCAGTAGTGGCCCCGGTGCTCGCCGACAAGGGGCGTCGCCGCGACGCCCAGCGCGAGGCCGCCCGCGGCCAAGCTGCCGTGCGTCCAATAGTAGGACCTGGAGCGCTTCTCACTGAGCGGTCTGGGTTCGGCGGATGCCAGCGACGAGGCGAGCAGGCTGGTGACCAGCGCCAGCGCGAAAAGAAACGGCTTACTCATGGGGGGAACTGGCTGGAGGCTAGACGACACAGGCACGACGGTCTGGGTCAAACGGAGGCAGGTGTGCGCGCGTTCCGCACCTGCCCGGCCGTTCCAGGGCCGCCTCAGCGCTGGGGCGCCACCGAAAAATGACAATTCGTTTGTCCTTGGCACGCCTTGCGCGCTTGGCCAGGGATTGAAGTGCGCCCTGCTCGGATGCTAGAGCGGACTCGAAATGAAGTTCTTGCTGGCGGTCGGGGTGCTCGGGCTAGGGCTCGCCGGTTGCGCTGAGCGGCTCCTGATCAGGCCGACGGAACTTGCCGTCTTCAACGGCGAAGTAAAAGTGGCGTCAGGTGACCATGTAGCTCAGCGCGTGCTGCGTTTGGAGCTGGCGAATGGCCGCATGGTGGAGGTCAATCCCCCAGTCGTCGCCTACATCACGACGTCCGACGGCGTCGAGCACACGCTGTGCTCTCCCTTCCGCGTCTTTTTCGAGAACGGCGCCATGGCAGTCCGACACGCCTGCGGGCCCCCCGAGCGCTTCTTGGGTAGCGAAATCAGTAAGGTTGAAGTCGAAGAGTGGTGACGCGAGCAGCTGCTCGCACGCAATGGGCCTCCCCACTCACTCGAGCAGCTCTGCGTTTGAGGCCGCTTGAAGTCCGGCCGCCTTGACGCTCGGTGGCGTCCGCGGGACATGGCGTCTCCATGAAGCATTCGCTTCGCGTGATCGCGCCGCTAGCGCTGCTCGGACTAAGTTGCCAGCGGGCGCCGGTGGGGACGGCCCGATCGGTCGCGGGTCCAACGGCCTCGGCTCCCGCGACAGGCTCTGCTGTTGCGAAGCCCGCTCCAGCGATGCCGGGCAGCAACGTTCCTGCCGTGAAGGTGAATACGCTCGGCTACCCGCTCAAGTGGCGAAAGTTGGCGGTCTTCAACGTGCCGCCTCGCGACGCGGTGGTGAGAGACGAGGCGGGCAAGCTGGCCTACGTCTTCAAAGCCGGCGACATCGTCGACAAGGGTCGGGACGCGGCCTCGCTCGACCTAGCGTGGCAGGTGGACTTCAGTGCTTTGGACCAACCGGGGCGCTACTTCATCGAGGGCGGCGGCGCGCGCTCGGACGTGTTCACGCTCGGGCAGGGGCTCTACGACGAGGCGTTGCGCGCTGGCCTCAAGCAATTCTACTTTCAGCGCTGTCGTACGCGCCTTGAAAAACCGTACGCGCTCTGGCACGGAGACGAGTTCCTGCGCGACCAGGCCTGCCATGTGCACGACGACATCGCCTGGGATTACGCCGACTACCCGAACAAGAAGTCGAAGTGGCAAGTGGAGGCCGGCTGGCACGATGCTGGCAACTACGAGCAGTACATTGCCTCGACAGCGCCGACCGCGCAGGCGCTGCTCATGGCGTTCGAGCAGCACCCGGAGCTTTTCAAGGACGCTGACGGCAACATCCCCGAGTCCGGCAATAAGATCCCGGATATCTTGGACGAGGCCAAGTGGGGCCTGCTTTGGGTCCTCACGCTGCAGGAGCCGGCGACGGGCGCTTTCAGGGCTCGCGAAGCCGTCTACGATTGGTCGGAGGGCAAGCCGCAGCTTGAACGCAAGCCCCATTGGATTGCTGGCGTCGGCACCGCCAGCACCGCCAAGTCCGCCAGCGTGCTGGCGCAGGCCGCGCGCGTCTTCGCCCCATGGGACGCGGCGTTTGCGAAGCGCTGCGAGCTGGCCAGTCGCGCAGCCTGGAAGTTTTTGGAGCAGCACCCGGAGCGGATCCTGGTCGACGGCAAGGGCAGCGGGCAGCCGCTGTGGGACGATTCGAAGGACTACCGAGAGGCGGGCGCGCGGTTCATCGCAGCCGTCGAGGTTTGGCGCAGCTTTCGGCTTCCTTCGGCGCTCAGGCAAGCAGAGGCGCTCTTGAATGACCCCGACGTGAAACCGGAAAAGTTCTTTGCCGGAGGCTGGCCGAACTTGAGCCGCTGGGGCTTGATGGGCCTCGCCCTGGACAAGCAGACCCCTGAAGCGCTGCGCACGGAAGCGAAGAACCGGCTCCTTACCGCAGTGGAATCGGCGCGCCCGCAGATTGAAAGCAGGGACGGCTACCGCTCGGCGTCCGAGCCGAAGGACTACTACTGGGGACACAACTCCAACTTGCTCGAGAAGGCTCATCAGTTCGCCTTCGCGCTCCGACTCGAGCCCTCGCGGGTCTGGCTTCGCGAGGCGCTGCGCGATCAATGGCACTGGATACTAGGCCGCAATCCCAACGGCTACTCGATGGTGACACGCATCGGCAAAGGCCCCGACCGGCTCTACCATACCGAATGGGGCAACGTGAAAGGGCCGGTCCCGGGCTACTTGGTAGGCGGCCCGAACGGCGTGGACATGGGCTTTCTGGCGCCGGGCGCGCCCGCCAAGGCGCTGCTCTGGGACAACGCGCGGTCGCTGCGCTCCGGCCTGCCTGCCCACAGCCTGTGGCACTGGGAACAGAGTGACCTGTGGGATGCTGGCTTCGTGCCCGAAGGTCAGTGGACCAAGGGCTGGTGGGCGGTGACAGAGCCCGACATCTATTACAACGCCAACCTGGTGCTGGTTGCTGCGGAGCTTCTGAGCGATGGCGGCTAGCGCTCGCGCTGCCGAAGCCACCTGCTCGAGCTCCGCTGCGCCTCGCGCCGAGACCGCTTCCCTGCCTAAGTCTTGCGGTAACTACCTACGCGCCGCGTTCGTCGCCACGGCAGCTGGGTCATGCTACGGTACCCAATCTCGGGTCAGTCGATGCCGCGCATTTCTGAGTTTTTTGGGATGGTGGTTTTCATGTATTGGTTCGATACCCAGAAGCACAAACAGCCCCACTTTCACGTGCGTTACCGCGGGGTCGAAGCTGTGTTCGCCTTGGACGGATCGGTCCTGGAGGGAGACTTGGGCCGGCGCGCCCACCGTTTGGTTCAAGACTGGAGCGCAGAGCGTACCGTCGAGATCCAGCGCGCTTGGGAGTGCGCTAG
>JANNWK010000744.1:0-2807 GCA_031408355.1 Myxococcales bacterium | reverse complement strand
TCGGAGGCCTTCTGCACGGCGCGGACCAACTGGCGCAGATGCGTGCGGTCGGCGCGCGGAAACTCCTCCAAGAACGCGTCGAGCCCCCGCACGCCCTCCCCCACCAGCCGCAGCATCCACCCGAGACAGCGATCCGACACGGGATCCGTCGGCCCCGCGCTCGCGCTGGGCACCACACCCGTCTCCAGCAGCACATCCAGACGCGTGCGCACCTGCAACCATTCCATGTCGCGAAGCAAAGTTCGGATCAAGCGCTGCTGGCGATTCTGAGCCGGCGCGCTCGTCATCAACCGAGCCGCCACCACCGCCTCCACCAGCGGCTCCGGCAGCTCCATCAACCCGAGCTTCTTCGGCGAAAGCCGACACAAGTTGCTGGCGAGGCGCGCGAGCGCATCCTCCTTCACCCGCTCGGCCCGGCGCGCGTCCGAGCGTGAGTCGCCCGCAAAAGCCTCCGACTCCAGCCGAGGGTCGACAATGCGCGAGCTTGAGGTCGTAGGCGTGGCCAAGCGCGCGCATTGTGGCACGAGGCCCGAGGCCAGGCGACGTGCCCCCGGGCCCCAGTCCGCCAGGAGCGCAATCAGCAGCCCCCGGCCCCGCGGCTTGGCAGAAGCCCTGGAGTGCGGTACCAGTAAAAACTGGGACGGAGCGCACAATGAAGAACTTAACGTTGGTGGCGGGCGTGGTCGGTTTGCTGGGCACTTTCGCCGGCTGTGGCGGGGACGAGCAGCCCCAATACCTGGGCGAAGGCGGCACGCAGAACCGAGGCGGCGTGAGCCCCAGGGGCGGGGCGAAGCCCGTGACGGGCGGCGAAGGCGGCGCCAGTGAGGGCGGCGGCGCTGGCCAAGCAGGAGACTCCCTGGGCGGCACGGGCGCAGAGCCCAACGGAGTAGGCGGCGAAGGCGGGGCCGTCGAAGGCACGCCCCCGGACGTCACCGTCACCTCACCTCCTGCGCTCTCGGATCCGGCAGCCGGGGAAGTGCTGGTGAGCAACACCGTGAAGGTAACGTGCAAGGCCGAGCGGGCGAGCGGGCCCGACTCGAGGGTGGTCGATCCCGCGGGCGTGTTCGTCGCTATTCTGGACGCCAGCGGCAAGGCCCTGGAAGAGAAGCCCGCAACGCCCACCGGCGACGCCGACGAGTTCGCGAACAGCTTCATTCTGACCGCGGTGCCGGGCGGCAAGCTCGGCTTCCGCTGCAGGGCCAAGGACGTCGCTGGCCGCGAAGGCAGCGCGACCATTTACTCGCTGTTCGACAAGGGCCCCACCATCACGGTGCTCTCGCCAGCTCGCGACTCCAAGCACAGCGTCTCGGGTCTTTCTACGGTCAGTTTCACCGTGAAGCCTCTTGAGCTCGCGGTGGGCGACGCCGGCGCGCAGCTTGGCCTGGTGACCTTGAACCTGGGCGGCATCAACATCCCGGTGACGAAGTCACTGGACGTGCCGGACACCTACGACGCGAGTTTCAATCTGGGCGATCTGGCCTTGTTCGATCCAACGCCGGACGGCTCCTTCCCCGTGATCATCGAGGCGACGAACCAGCGCACGCCCACTGCCGTCAAGAGCACAGAGAGCTACCAGGTCTTCATCGACAGCCAGGGTCCGGTGGTTGCGATCAGCAAGCCCGGGGCCAACAGTGTCGTCGGCGGCAACGTCAAACTGATCTTCACGGTCAACGACGCGGGCTCGGGCGTGGACGAGGACTCGGTCGTGGTCGTTCTGAACGGCAAAGAGTTCAAGTTCGATAGGGATGCTGGCTGGACGCGCAACAACGCCACCTTCACCTACGAGTTCGACAGCCGCAACCTCACCGAGTCCAAAGTGCAGGCCACCATCGCGGTCAAGGCCAGCGACACCGTGGGCAACAAGTCCATTGGGCAGGCGTTCCCCGTCTATTTGGACCACGTGCCCCCGTCCATCGACCTCGACCCTGCCAACATTCGAACCATTTCCAAAGCCAACGAGTGCAGCGTGGCCTTCGACCCTGTCGGAGACGAAGCGATTAACGACCTGGCCGTCGTGGCCAGCGCCGCCAGGTTCAGGGCGGTCGTTTGGGACATGACGAACACGGCCGACGAAATCGCCGGTTACTTGGCAGGCACTAATTCCGACACAGTTCGCCTCCATCTGCAGCAGGATCCGGCCGGCGTCCCGCTGCTGGTGAACAACGACGACGACCCCGAGTGTGACGAGATCGGAGCGGTCCCGGGAGGCGCCCTGACTCTCGACACCATCCCCAAATCCTCGCAACCCTGGTACGCCACCGAAACCCTCGAGGCCCCCAGCACGGCCAGCCTCGGCTGTATCGTCAAGACGGGGGCGAGGCCGCTGAATCTGTGCAGTGAGCAGTCAGACATGTGGCACGTGATCGATCACACGAGCGAGAGCTCCGAGCCTGTCATCTACGCCTATAGCCCGAAAGCGGGCTTCAGCTGTAACGGCGTCGTCTGGGAACTGGGCCCGCTCGTGGACAACGATGGCTGGGTTTGCCTCGCCGTCCGAGGCGTGGACAACGTCGGCAACGTGGGCGTATCCCGCCCGCTTCGGCTTTGCGTGGACAGCCCCGACCGAGCCGGCTCGCCCGCGTGTGCCGTCTCAAGCACGACACCGCCCACCTGCACAGATGGCTGCACGCCCGCGCCGCGTTGGGGGAACAGGGGCGTGCGGCTTTGAGCTGACTCGGGGGGTCGGCGTGGCGCGGTGCCCGCCAGGTCCGCCCCTCCGCGCAACGGGACTTCGAACCGCTGCGAGCGGGACGTCAGCGTGTGGGGAACCGACATGCGGATCGTTTTTGACCCAAGCACGCTTCATC
>JANNWK010000743.1:0-9238 GCA_031408355.1 Myxococcales bacterium | reverse complement strand
CCAAAAGCGCCTCTGCGGCGGCGATTTGCACGATGGCTTGTTCGTCTTCCAACGCCGCAATCAGCTCCTGCTTGGCCGGCGCCGCCTGGTCACCGAGCGAAGCAAGACCCACCGCAGCCCAGTAACGGACCATGGCATGGGGGTCTTTGAGCGAGTCCCGCAGCATTTGCAGGTTGGCCGGATCCTGCTCGGTCCCGGCGAACGCCAGGTCGATGAGCTTGTCCAATGGGTACTTGGCGTTGTCCATACGAGTTGCGTAGGTCAGGCTTTCATCCAGTGCTTCCGGAGCGAAAGCCGTGTCGCCGTGCGCTAACATCCAATCGCGAAGCATCCCATCCAGCTTGAGCGCGACGGCCCTCTCTGCGGGGCCTTCATGCAAACTGTTGATCTGGTGGGGGTCGTCTTCCAAGTTGTAGAGCTGGCGACCCGAGCGAGGCTGGAACCACATCGCTTGCACGTCGTCGAGCTGACCCGTGCGGTACAGTCGATCCCAAGCCCTGTAAGACTCCGACAGGTACATGTAGTCGATAAAAGATACGGCAGGGCGAAAGGGCTGAAAGTTGTAGATGTACTGCCATTTGCGCGTGCGGATCGAGCGCACCAAATCCATTTGTTCGTCCATACGGCGCCGGGACAGCACCACGAAGTCTCGCTGCTCCTCGTGCTTGATGTCGAGGAAGGGCTTGCCCGTGAAGTGCTCAGCCAGAGGCACGCCGGCCACTTTCAGAACGGTGGGACCGAGGTCAACCAATGAAACGAGGCGGTCGGTAACGCCTCCAGCGGGTGCCGGTAGGATGTGACACCAGCGGTCTGGAACACGCACAATCAGCGGAACGTGCGTGCCACTATCGTACACGTAGCGCTTGCTGCGCGGCAAAACACCGCCATGGTCACTGAAGTAGAAGATGATTGTATCTTCGTAGAGGCCGTCGGCCTTGAGCTGGTTGATGGCCCCTTGGACGCTGCCATCTAGGCCCTTCAGTTGATCGTAGTAGCGTGCCCAGTCTCGGCGAAACTCCGGCACGTCAGGATGATAGGGGGGCAGCTTCACGCTCGCGAGAGGCGTGGTCGGCGTGAGGTCATGATGGATCGAACTCTCGTGCGTGTTCCCAACGGGAAATAATGCGAAGAACGGCGAGCCTGCGGGGCGACCTCTGTAGTGGGCGGTTTCGCCCCGAGCGTTCCAAGCCTTGTCCGCCCGCTCCTCCCAGCCCTCGTGGTTGTAGTCCGTCTTTGGGCCTCTGCTGGCGGTGTAGTACCCGGCCCCGCGCAGGTACTCCGCCCAACCGCGGATACTGGCCGGCAGCACGTCCTGCACCCGGTTCCGCATGTCTTGGGAACCCGCCCCCAACGCTGCGTCTACCCCGGTGAAGATGCTGAAGCGAGTAGGGGCGCAAACAGGGAATGGGGCGAAGGCGTTCTCGAAGCGCACGCCCTCTTTCGCGAGTTGATCGATGTTCGGAGTTTGCGCGACCGGATCTCCGTAGGCGCCCAAGAGCGGGCTGTTGTCTTCGCTCAAGAGCCATAGGAAGTTGGGTTTTTCGCCGGCAGCGGGTTTGGGTGCGCCTGGAGCACAAGGCTCCTGCGCCGGTGGGATGGTTTCGAGCACCACCTCCTCAAGGCCGGGTGTGCCGCCTGAGCTCTGTCCGCCATTGCCCGCCACGCTGGGCGGACTACCCTCTCCACCCACCGCTGAGCCGGCGCCCCCGGAGTTGGCACCCGCGTTCACGCCAGGTTGGCCCGCGGCAGACGCGCCGGCTCCGGTAGCGCCGACTGGACGCTGCTGGGCGGGGCTCTGGCAAGCCGCCGCGACCAAGAGTGAGGCCCCGGCGACGAGCGCCGGGACGAACCGAGCAGAAGCGGAGTGGGAGTGTGCCAAGGTGGAGCCTCTACTGGTCTTCGCGTCTGGAAAATGCCGTTTCGGCCAGTGTCATCCTGGTCGAACGTCGCCCGAGCTATCAGGCAGGAAAGACGCCCTTGGCACCGAGATCTCACGTGCTCTAGCGAAATTTCGCCAGCGGCAAGATGAGTTGCCGCGCTTCGGCGCTCAGCCTCATGAAACCGTGATGTTCGTAGAAGGTGACGGCCTCGCCGTCCTTTGCGTCCACGACCACGCCATAGACGACGACTTCGGACCGTGCCGCACGTTCGATCGCGTCCCACAGCAGCGCCGCCCCCAGCTTTCGACCGTGAAACCTAGCGTCGACCGCGAGCCGTCCGAGGCGCGCCACAGGCACGTCCGGATACCGCGGTAACTTTTTCGCGAGCGACTGCGGCATGTCGGAGAGCAGGACCGAACCCGCCGCCAATGTGTAGTATCCCGCGACTGCGTCGGTTGCGAGCTCGCTCACCACGTAGCAGGCGGTGGCGCGCCGTCGGACGTCCTGGCTGACCTGTTGCCGAAAATAGCGATCGAGCGGCTCGACACCGCAGGCGAACGCCTCTCGCCCGTGTCGCAAGCCGAGCAGCTCGATCTTGAAGGGCGCGGACACGTCAGCGCTTGATGAGCTTCGCGTGCGCAGCGGCCGCGCGCTTCAGTGCCTTGTTTGGCTTCGGTGGGTTGAGCAGCAAGGCGACGAACTTGCGCTGCTGCTGAGTCGATAGCCGGATGATATTCTGCTCCTCGAGATCGCGAGCCGCGGCATCCCGTGCAGCGGCTACGACGAAGTCGCTCAGGCTGCTGCCCTTTGCCTCGGCGGCGCGCTTGATGAGGTCGAGCGCCTTCGGCGCGATGCGCGCTTCGATGCGATGCGTGCGTGGCTCTGAAATGTTCGGTCGTGCCATGGCGGATCTCCAACGATTCGTCAGTGTACGGTAACGTCCCGTACAGTTCAATGCGCCGAGCAACCCCGGCAGTGCGCGCTAGCGCCGCTCCGCCGCCATGCCCTAGCGCGCGAGCGCTTCCAGGGACACCGCGAAGAGCCCACCGGGCGAGCCCCAGCGGCCCACCTCGCGACGATTGGCCAGAATCACGGCGGGTGTTGCTAGGAGCACGCCGGTGAGATCGAGGTTGAGCCGCAGCCCCGCCGTCAAGCTGAGCGCGGCGCCCACCTGCGCGTAGCCGCCTCCGAACCAGGCCTCGGCCGAGTTGCTCTGTAGCCCCAGATAGGCGGTGCCCCGGGTTTCCACGCGCGCCGCCGTGAGGCCCAGCCCTACGCGCGGGATGAGCAGAGCGGCCGGGCCACCGAAGCCGCACGTGGCGCCGACGCCCAGCAGGGCCGTTCGCACTTCAATGCGGCCTTCGGCGACCTCGCCCGCCTGCGGCGTGACCGGCAGGGAAGCGAAGCTGCGAAGTCCGAAGCACGAGCTGAGTCGCAGCCACGCGGCGGACATGGCGTGGAACGACGCGCCGACTCCGCGCAGGCCGAAATCGACAGCAGGTCCGGCGGATAGCGAGAAGCGAGCCTGCGTGCTCGCCGGTTTTGGGGGCGATGCTGTGGCGGGGGGCGCGGCTTCGGTTCGCTTCTGTTCGCCAAGAGCGGGCGTAGGAGCGCGCGAGTGCAGCTCCACGAAGCCTGCCCGGAGCAGCTCGACGATGGCCAGTGTGAGCTCTGCGGGCTGTTGGGTGTCGGCTCCAGGCGAATCTAGCGTGCGGACCACGCCGGCCCGGCTGCTGCCGCCCGCGATCCAGATCTCGCTGGCAGAGCCCGGCGGACCAAGCCGCACCGCGGCAGTGGCGCCAAAGCCTCTGGCGGCGCGCTCAAGGCCGGCTCGCCCGCTGGCGTTCTCTGGCGTTTCTGCGAGCAAGAGCACGTCCAAGCCCAGACCCGTGAGATCCCGCTTGAGCTGTTCGGCGACCAAGCCCCCCGGCTCACTGGCGACGATGACCACCAGTGACGCCGCGCTCTCCGCGCGCGCCGCCGAGCCAAGCAGGAGCAGCGCCGAGACCAGCAAGCTGGTCAGCGCCGCTTTCACTCAGTCCCGGTCGGTGGAAGACCCAGCCAACGCTCGGCGCGCGATCCCTGCGTGTGGCCCATTCGGATAGGCGGCAAGATAACTCGAAGCGGCCCGCTCCGCAGCCGCAACGTTGCCGGCGTGCTGGTGGGACTCGATCAACCGGCCCGAGGCCTCGCGAGCCAGGAGGCCGCCGGGCTGCTCTTTCAGGTAGGTTTCGAACCAGCGCGCCCCTTCGGCAGCGGACGACGCTCGCCCCAAGAGGTAGGCGGCCCGCGCCGCTGCGGGATGTCCCGGGAACTGTTTGCGGCAGGTCAACAGGGCAGAGCGCTCGACCTCGGGCTCGCCCTTGAGGCGCGCTGAGGTTGCCAGCTCCAGCAGTTCCTCGGCAGACGCTCGGCGAGGCGCCGCGCTAGCGACTTCAGCCGGCGCCGCCGGTGCCACTGAGCTCGGCGTGGCTGTGAGCTCCGGCGCAGCCGGTGAGACTTCCGGCCCCGCTGGCGTGGAGGCCAGGTTGACCTCAGCCAACTGCATGAGTTGCTTCTGCAGATCGACCTGACACAGCTGCCCGGCCCGCACCTCCTGCGGTTTCACGATCAAGGGGCCGCTCACCACCACCGCACCGTGCAGCACGCGCAGCTCGAACCGGCCCAGCTCCGGCTGCCAAGACACTTCCAGCCGCGTGCCCACGACCTCGACCTCGAACGGGCCGGCAGCGAAGCGCCAGTCCGTGTCCGGCCTGTGCGTCACGTTGGCGCTCAAAGAGCCGCGGTCAAGCTCGACGTGCGCGCCCTTGCTACCGAGCTGGGTGACGCGAGCGCGCGAGCTCGCGGCGAGCACGACGTTGGTTCCTTCAGAGAAATCCAGGCGCAAGTCACGCTTGGCGGAAGCAGCTAGCCACTGCCCCACCTCACCGGAGCCGCCCGCGACCGCGAACGTGGCGCGCGCGGGCCAGGCCGCCCACAGCGCGAGCGATGCCGCGCAGGCTGCGCAGGCCAGAAGAACCGCCCACTTCTGCGAGAACCGCCCGGCACCCGAGGCAGCGGAGGCCGCATACCCTTCGAGCACGCGTCGCCGTACTGTCGCGTGATCCAGCTCCGGACGTTTGCGCTCGAACGCGCGGTGCAAGGCCGCGAACAGGCGAGGCTCGCGGCCTGTCACGGGCGACTCCCTTCGAGCCAGTGCGCCAATACCGGCTGGCGCTGCGCCTGCGCGATGAACTTCGCTTCACCGCGCGCGAACCGGCGCTTAAACGTGGAGATGGAGAGCCCGCAGGCTGTTGCCGACTCCTGAATCGACATGCCTTCGAGGCGGTGAACGACCAGTGCGATGCGTTCCTCGTTGGGCAGCCGATCCAGGATGGTGCTTACTGCGTGCACCACGTCCCCGTCCTCGTCGTCAGAAATTGGGCTGGGTTCGGGGAGGTCTTCATTGGGCAGGAAGCTGAGCCAGCGCTTTCGAAAGCGGCTCCGAAGGTGGGTGCGGACTTTACCCACGGCAATGCCGAGCAGCCAGCTTTTGAGGGCCGAAGGCTCGCGGAGCTTGTCGATCGAGGAGAGCGCATAGATGAAGACTTCTTGAACAATGTCGTCGAGCTCCGCGTGCGGACCCAGCAGGCGGTAGATCATGCCGTGCACGTTGGTCGCGTAGCGGTCGTACAACCGCCCGGCGGCACCCAGATCGCGGCGTCGCACGGCCGCCACGAGCAGCACGTCGGTTTCGTCCGGTGCTTCCCGGGACGGCTGGACGAGCCCCAGCTTGGGAGACAGATTCCGCAATTGCCGCTCAGTTCGGCCGGGTGGGCCATTCCTTTATGCTAGGTGAGTGCCCAGCCGCGCCAGCAACTGGTCCAGCATTGTGCGGGGCCTGGTTCGGCCGGGTGGGGAAAAGAGCGAGGAGGTGCGCAGGCTCAGGGGCTCCGGGGCGGCGAAGAGGGGCGCTGTCCGACCCGGGCGTGACGCGGTTGCCGCTCCTTGTGCCAGAAGCGAACGGGCGTGACACATTCGAGGTGCCACAATGCCGCTATACCGGAGCCTTCCGGGTCCGCCCCTAGTTTGGCACAGCAGCTGCAGTCAATGCCTGGCGCCGCCCTAACTTCCGAGGAGATCCCCCATGACCTTGCTTCACTTCCGCCCGCTCAGTTTCACCGCCTCCGCAGTTTTTGCCTACGCGCTCCTGGCGCCCGGCAATTCCTTCGCCCAGAGCTGCGACAACGACGCGGCCTGTGACAAGGGGTTCTCCTGTGAGGTCGTCGGTGGCTCCGGCTGCGCGACGCCTGCGTGTGCGCCCGGGGAGGAGTGCGCCCAGCCCGAGCCCTGTGTCGTCACGGAGGAGCGTGCTTGCGTCCCCGGCGCGTGCGCGACCGATGCCGACTGCGCCGCCGATATGGTCTGTTACGAGTGGACCGCGGGCTGCGCTTCCACCGACTGCGCCTGCTCGCCCGAAGTGCCGGACTGCGCCTGCGACCAGCCTGCGTGTGACCCGCAGCCTGTCAGCATGTGTACGCCGAAGTACGCCGTCCCCTGCGCGGCGGATGCCGACTGCGGCGAGGGCTTCAGCTGCCTCGAGCAAGAGCAGTGCAGTTGCGGGGGCAGTGCCGGTACCGGCAGCGCGGGCGCACCAAGGCCCAGCGGCAGCGCGGGCGCCAGCGGGACGGAGGATCCCGTGCCGTTGCCGGACCCGACGTGTGGCTGTGAGCCGACCGGGCAAATGGCTTGCGTCGTCAAAGAGCTAGCGTGCGCGACCGACATTGAGTGCCCGGAGGGCTGGAGTTGCGTGGCCGAATCGGTGCCGGTCGCTTCATGTCCCCCCGGCGCGGAGTGCCCCAGCGAACCGCCCCCTGCGACGAGCAAGGCCTGCTTGCCGCCCTACTACTACGGTGGCGTGGGTGGCGTGGACTACGCGGAGGGCACAGCTCAGGGGGCGCCGACGAGTGGCTCGGGTCCCAAGGGCGAGGCCGATCCGGACTCTCGCGGCACCGGCGACGCTGAGTCGGGCGACAGCGCGGGCTGTCAGCTGGGCGCTGGCTCCGCTCCCGCGGGCTCACTCGGCCTGCTCGTTGCGCTGGGCGCGCTCCTGGGTATCCGTCGTCGTCGTCAGGCTGTCTAGGTCTGACGTTTCGCGAGTCAGGGACCGCGGAAGGCCTCGTAGACATCGAGATTGCCTCCGCGGTCCGACGCGAAGACGGCGTAGCCCGAGTCTTCGGATACCCAGATGTCTTGATCGTCGGCGTCCGAATTGAGGTCGTCGAGCGGCGATGGCTCGAGGAACGGCGCGCCAGGAGCCGGCCGAGCCGACCAGAAGAAGTTGCCACCCTGGCGACTCGCCGCGCGACCCGACGAGATGAAAATCTCGTCACCGCCGGCGCGCAGCAGCCCCTGCTCCCAACTGCTCGAGTTGACTTCCGCGAGCCGGCTGGGTGGCTCCCAGGGCTCTGCGGCTGAAGCCCTTTGAGTCAGGTAGATGTCCGTATCGCCAGCCGTGTCGGCGCGCCAAGAGCTGAACGTCAGCAGCAGCGCCGTGCTCGGCAGCGGGGCCGAATCGCGGCCGGTCGTATTCAGATCGTCCACCGGGACTGGCGCCGACCAAGCCGCGTTGCGACTGCTGCGGGTCGACACGAAGATGTCCGTGCCGAGTAAATCGCTCGTCTCCGTCAAGCGTGTGCTCTCAAACCAGATCGTGAGGCCATCGGGCGCGATGCCGGGCGTGGCGTCGATGTAGCCGGAGCTAAGCTCCAGCACGGGTGTTGGCTCTCCCCAGGGGTTTTCCGGAGCGGCGCGCGTCGAGACCCAGAGATCCTCGTTGCCCATTCGGTCAGAGCTAAAATAGAGTTCGAGCAGATCCGCGGTCGCGGTCGGATCGTCATCGGTGGCGGGGCTTGCTAGAGCGGTGATCAGCCGCGGCTCGTCGAAGCGCGGCGCGAGCGGAGTCGCTGCCACGGCACCGCCGCTCCCGCCAGCGCCGTCCAGCGCTTCGGTGCCGAGCCAGGTCGTGCCACTTTGACTGCAGGCGCTCGCCAGCAGGACGACGAGCCAAGGCCAGACGGCGCAGAGGTCGGAAGGCCGCTCGTCAATCAAGCGTCGAGCTTGCCACGGTCCCCAACCTAGCGCAGCACCTGCGCGGTCATTTCGAAAGTACCCACACGTAGCGAAACCGCACCTGGAAGGGATTCGCTTGCAAGAAAAGCGGCCCCGGCTCGTTCGCCTCGGGTAGCGGGTTGTGTGTCGTCGCTCCCGAGATCTCGACATTTTCGTGGACCGTCACTCCGTTGAACTTGACGCTCATTTCGGCGTTCTTAAGCTTCTGGTCGCCGTTCCAGCGCGCGGCCACGAAGTCGATGTCGAAGGTCTGCCAGGACAAGGGCGGGTAGGACATGTTCACGTCCGGATCGCGCACACCCCAGATGACGCCGTTGTCCTTCTCCTTACCCGACAACCCCAGCGAGTCCAGGATGTTCACTTCGTAGGCGCCCTGGAGGTAGACGCCGCTGTTGCCGCGATAGTCTGGGTCCAGAGAGGGTGCGAACGGTACTCGGAATTCCACATGCACCGTGCAGTCGCCGAAGTGGCGGAGGGTCGTTGCACCGTCCTTGAGCAGACCGTCCGGTGTCATCCCGCCCTCGCCCGGGAAATACGTATTGGGGTAGTCGTTCGGCGGGCCCTGCACGAACTCGTCGGTGCTGGTGCCATCGAACAACACCAGCGCGCCGGGCGGAGGCTTTCGGGCCAGCGTGGGGCTCTTGCGAATGACGCGCTGGAGCGTGAACGGGCGGTTCTGGTCGTCGGTGCCGGTCAGCATGCCGTCCGTCACTGAAGCGTTATAGTTCCCGGGCTGCCCACCGGTGTCGACTGCACGCGTTTGGATGCCAGGGGCGAAGGTTGCGACATTGCCAGCTCGCTTGCCGTTGACGTCGAGCTTCACGCCCGAGAAGCCGTCGCCGGGGAGGCCACCGGGTTCGAAGACAGCTCGGAACTCCGCGTTGCCGAGCGCGATGAGCTGCGCGCCGAGCGGCAGGTTTCGAGCGCCGGCTTTGACGAAGCCGGCGTACTCGCCCTGGATCGAGAAATCGGGGTCAGACGCTGCCGCGTCGACGGGATCGGGGAGGGGCACGAGGGTGTCGGCCTCGCCCCCAGCCCCAGCCGCGGAGCTCGCGAGGCCACCTGTTCCGGCCATAACCAGCCCGCCGCTGCTCGCGCCTGCGGCCGTCGAACCGGCCATCGCTTCCCTGCCGCCGGAGCTCGAGGCGCCGGACGAACCTGACGCTCCTCCCGTCGCCTGAACCGCGGCGGAGCCAGCGGAGCCTGCGGCAGGCACGGCATCGTGCGGCGCGCACGCCACGGCGTAC
>JANNWK010000742.1:0-7538 GCA_031408355.1 Myxococcales bacterium | reverse complement strand
GTCGCCCGCGAGCCTTTACATGACCGAAGGCCTCGACGAGGCGCCCGGCCGGAACGCGACTCGCCGCCTCAGCGCGGTCGAGCTAGCATCGTACCTATCGTTCAGGGTCACGGGGGGCCCGCCGCCAAGCAGCTTGCTCCTGGCGCTCGAGGCTCAACCCGACCCGACTGCAGAACAATTGAGCCAGCTGGTCACGGCCGAGTTCGGCGCGGTGGGCCAGACGCTGGATAGCCGTTTCCTGCCGAGCTGGCTCGGGGTCCCCGGCATCGCGCGGCTCTCGCGCGACCAAGCCAAGCACCCCCACGCTGACGCCACGTTCATGCAAGCGCTCGCCGACGAGGCGGCCGAGGCCGTGCGCGACATTGCCCTCGACGAAACAGCCACGTTCTCGACCCTGCTGACGAAGCCGCATCACTCCACGCTGGCGGGCGACACGGGCTCTCTAGCCTTCGAGCGCTGGGGCAGACCCGGAGTCTTTGCTCTGCCCGGGATCTTGGCCAAAGCCTCATCCGGCAACCACACCAACATTCCGCGCCGAGGGCGCTTTCTGGTCGGGAACCTGTTCTGTGAGTTGCTGCAGAGCCCTCCCGCGGGCGCCGCTGCGCTAGAGCCACCGCCCACGCCGGGGGAGTCGGAGCGCGCGCGGTTCGAGCGCGTGGGCGAGCTCAGCGGCTGCGGAGGTTGTCACGCCCGCCTGCATCCATTCGCCTTCGCCTTTGAGGTCTACGACGAGCTCGGAACGACTCGCGACCGGGACGAACACGAAAATTCCATCGACGCTACGGCAAGCTACGCCGTTTCGGAGGGAGCCCTGCTCAGCTTCGAGGGACCTCGCGAAGCCACCGCTCTCGTCGCGCAAGATCCGCTCGCCCAAAACTGCTTCGTGCTGCAACGCTTTCGCCATGTCGCGCGGCGCGACGAACGCGGCACGAACGACGCCTGCCTGCTCAAGAAATTGGCCGAAGGGGCTCGCGCCCAGGACTTCAAACTCGCAAGCTTGGCGTACGCCACGTTGATCGAGACGGCGCTACTGCCGCGCGCCCCCTAGCCAGCCGCATTCGGAGCAACCCATGCCGATGAAAACCGCCACGCGCCGCGCCTTCATGCGCACTTTCGCCGGGACAAGCGTCGCCGCCATCATGCTGCGACACTTCGTCAGCTCCGCCGCCGAAGCCCAGTTTCCGCTGCGTTTTCTGTTCGTATTCAGCCACGATGGCCGCGACCAGGCCGCGCGCTGCAGCGGAACCGGGACGAACTTCACGCTCGGCGCGAGCTTCGAGCCACTGCAACCTTGGCGCGACCAACTCCTCGTGGTCGACGGGCTTCAGATCCCCGACCACGTCAACGAAGAGCACCCGAACGGTCGCTGCGCCATGTTGACGGGCTTGCCGTCGACCACGGCCTGGACCGGGCAAGGCATCTCGATCGATCGATTGCTGGCGACGGCGCTGAGTGCCGGCGAGTCCATCTACACCGGTGTCGAGGCACCGGGTGGTTCGGAGAGCCTCGACCCGGAGATATCGTGGCACGCTGCCGGGATCCCCAATCAAGCCTTCGTTCGCGGCGACAAGGCCCTGCTCGAAGCACTGTTTCACGGCGTCGGTGGCGGCACTCCCCTACCGCCCGAGGGCCCTGACCAAAGTGAGAGCCGTCGCCAGAACGAGCTCTCGCTGAACAGCTTCTTGACCGAAGAAGTCCGGCGCCTCGAGCGGGTAGCCCCAGCCGAAGAGCGCGAGAAGCTGCGGCTCCATCTGGAAGCGCTGAGTCAGCTGCGAGCTACGGCTGAAGGCCCGCCGAGCGGAGGCGTGCTGGTGCCGCCCAAGAGCTGTGACGAGCCGGTCACGCTCTCGGCCAACACCGAAATCGACCGCACAAGCGAGATCATCGCGCACGCGCTGGCCTGCGGCAGGGCTCGAATCGCCGTGCACAACCTCGACGGCTACGAGCCTCACCACGAATTCAGCCACGATGCCGTGCCTGGAGCGCCGAGCCCACTTCTCGATTTGGACCGAGTCTACTCGCAGCATTTCGCCAACCTGCTCGGCTACCTCGCGGCCTTCCCCGAGGGCGACGGCAGCCTACTCGACAACACCATCGTGGTGCTCTCAAGCGAGGTCAGCGGCACGTACGGGGGAGATCTGCACGGCACCACGAACATTCCCTGCCTCCTCGCGGGCGGCAAGAACGCCGGTCTGCGGAGCGGCGAGCGCCTCGTCACGCAAGGCTTCTGGAATACGGCGCTCTACCGCGCGATCGCGCTTTCCATGGGCGTGACCGACACGTCGGCCTTCGGCGATCCAGCTCGCTCAAGCCCCTTCACCGAGATTTTTCGCAGCTGAGTCCGAACCGAAGGATCGCCCATGCAAGCTCAAACCAAGACGCGCTCCGCGGCCAAACTGCTCGTGCTTCTCACGGTGGCCTGCGGTTCCGGCCGCGGGCCGGAGGGACTGACCCAACCAGAGACCCCGGACGCTCCGTCGCCCAAGCCCGAGGGCTCTGCCGGTAGCTCGAACCCCGGGAGCGTCGCGATACCCGCCGCGTTTCCGGCCAACCCGGGCGCGGGGCCCGGCGAGGTCGTGCAGGGTTCGCTTTGGTCAGATCCGGCGACTTGGGGAGGTCGGCTTCCCGATCCGAACGCGGACCTGACGATACCCGAAGGGACCAAGGTCGTGCTCGACCAGAACGCGTGCGTCGCTGGACTCACCTTGGAGGGCGAGCTGGGCTTCGCCAACGCCGACCTCGAGTTCTGCGCGAATTGGATCATGATCCACGGCAAGGGACGACTCAGCATCGGCTCGGAGGCCCAGCCGTTTGCCGATCGAGCCACCATCACCCTGAAAGATGGCGGCGATCCGAACCAAGACGTGATGGGGATGGGCACGAAGTTCATCGGCGCCATGCACGGTGGCCGACTTGATCTGCACGGCCGAGACGGCGTGAGCGCTTGGACTCAGCTGACCGCTGCCGTCGCCCAGGGAGCCACCCTGATCGAGGTCGTCGACGCCGCAGGCTGGCAGGCGGGGGATTCGATCGTGCTCGCCTCGGACAGTCTGGAGCCAGACGAGGCGGAAGTTCACGAGCTCGTCCTAGTGAACGGCAATCAACTCACGCTCAAGCAAGGCCTCCGCTTCGCGCGAACTGGGCAGGTCCAATCCATCGAGAGCAGGAACGTGGACACGCGTGCTGAGGTTGGGCGACTGACCCGGAACATCGTGATTCAGGGCGACGCGGCGTCTGACGCGACCGAGTTCGGCGGGCACGTGATGATCATGGCAGGCGGCGAGGCCTACATTGAAGGCATCGAACTGCGGCGGATGGGTCAGTTCGATCATTTGGGTCGCTACCCCTTCCACTGGCACGTGGTCGGAGAGGCGTCAGGACAGTACTTGAGGAACTCCGTCGTCAACACTTCGTATCAGCGAGGCATCGTCGTGCACTCCACGCTGCACACGCTCGTCGAGGACAACTTGGTCTTCGACAGTCGCGGCCACAACTACATCGTGGAGACGCCGCAGACCAACGACAACGTCTTCCGGCACAACCTGGCCGTGAACAACCGCATCGCCGTGTTCAGCGAACCCACCTTGAAGACGCAGAACGACAACGAAGCCTCAAACTTCTGGATCAAGTCGGCTCGCAACAGCTTCGTCGGCAACGCCGCGGCCGGCAGCAGCGGCTCCGGCTTCTGGTACGACGGCACCTCGGATGGCCCAACCTTCTTCGACAAGAACGTAGCCCACTCGGCTGCGGGAAGAGGCACCGGCGCCGACTTTGTCCGCGAGTCTGGCTTGCTGGTACAGCCCATGGAACCCGAAAGCGGCGTGGGTCCGGTCCTCTCGCTCGGCAATTCCACGCTCTATCAAAACGTCATCAACCTATGGCCCAGCGAGGTGGCGCAGAGCTATCACGACATGATCCTGGTGGGCGCCGCCGGGCCCTCCGTCACAGCAGAAGCCGTGGACGCCGAAGTCACGCTGACGGGCACACTGTTCGTCGGCCCGGCGCCGGGCAAGCGTTCCGACCATGTCGGGCCGGCACTCCTGGTCCAATACGGAGCCCGCGTGCGCCTCGAAGTACCCGTGTTCGTCGGTTTCTCGGGCGGCGTCTTCAGCGACAACGACATCGCCAAACCGTCCATGTCCGACCTCGTGCTCAGCGGCGCGCGCTTCGTTGACAGCAGCAAGGGCACGCTGCCCGAAAACAGCATCGCGGAGCTCAAAGACGACGCCTTTCTGCCCGCGGGCTTCTACGTTCCCGCGTCCGCCCCCGACATGGCAGGTCCCAACATGACCCTGGTGAGCCTGCCAGATGCCGAGGGTGAGCCCTACCAGGTCTACTTTGGCCAGAAGCGCGAATGTCCGCTCGCCGAGCCCCTGTGCGCCTGGGGACAGCCCTAGCGTTGCCATCGCTTTGCCGGCCCCGCCGGCGCACCTCAAAGCGCGGCGCCCAACCCCACGCCCAGCCCCAGCTCCGTAGCGGTTCGCTGCGTGGTGGCCACACTGCCGGACCGCTGTGAGCCCTCGAGCGAGAACGTCAGCCGCATGCCTGTGGGCGGGCCGACCGAGAACCACAAGGAGCCGCGCCGTCGCAACTCGCTCGCGGGAACGCTGCTCGCCTCTTTCCGTGCTCGGTCGAGGGCACGGATGGCGATCACGCGATCCGATCGCGCCGTGAGGCCCAGCTCCGCTCCTTCGAGCGCGAGTCGGATGCGAGGAGCCAAAGCGATGCCCACTACGTGGTTGTAGCGTTGACTGAGGGCGATCGACGTGAGCCCCTCGGTGCCCGCTCGCTGCCGATAGCGCGGCAGTGCGAACGCATCGACTCCACCCAAAGTCCCGCCGGCCAAGAGCGTGAGTTCGAAGCCGTAGCCGCGACGACGGCCGACGAAGCTCGCCAGCATGGCGGGCGCATCCACCAGAAACACCCGGTCGAGCGAGTCCTTCAAGTCATAGCGATGCAGGCTGTAATCGGCGCCGACGGCGACCCCGAACAGCACCTCGTGGCCCAATGCCCGCGCTCCTAGACCCGGCTTCAGCTGGCGATAGTGCGCGCCCGCAAGCACGCTGCGCATAGCCACCTGCAAGTCCGTGAGCTTCGCTCCGGCGTAGGCGATACCTAGCTCGAGTTCGCTGAGGTTGCCGTCGTCGAAGGTCTGCCAACCGGAGCCCTCCGTCCCGAAAGACGCCAAGTTCGTGATCGACGACTCCACGCTCGCGCGCGTCGTCCGGAAGAGTGATCCGCTCGCTGAGCGCATTTCAGCCGCGCCCAGAGCGAGTCGGAATCGATGTGCGCCGAGGCGCTCAAAACCCAGGTCGTCGCAGCGCTCAGCACGCCTAAGCGTGGCGCCGTCGACTGCGTCGTGCATGGTCTTTAGCGGGCCAAAGACGCTGCCCAAAGCTCGATTCACGGCAGAATCGCAGCTGCGATCGAAGAATGCGCCGAGTTGAGCCGTGGCTTCACCCAGAACCAGACCCGAGAGCGGGGTGACGAACATGTCGTTAACACTGACCCGTTCACGAAACTCGGCGATAAACTCCCACACCGTGGAGCTGGCTACGCTGAAACCCAGGGACTCCAGCAGACCCAGCCGATTGTTGCGCGCGGCCAGGTGGTACAGGGCGCCGGCCAACGGGTGATAGGCGAAGTTGGTCTCGAAGCGATTTGTGTCGAAGGCGTAGGCGCTCCCGTCGAGCTTGTCGCGGAAAGTCTCCCAACTGTAGTCGAGATCCCAATCCTCCGAATTGATGTCGCGATCCTTCCAGTACTGCCCCAATTCAACGCCCAAGATCAGCACTTCCTCGAGCACGGCCCGTGGGTAGTTCCGCCGGGGAACACGCTCGTAGCGAAAGGTTTGCTGAGGTGAGGGAGCGTCATCGTCGGCGCGCACCGCTCTTGGCCAAACGAGCGCGACACACGCGAGCGCGCAGGAAACAGCGAGGCGAAGCCTCGGACTGGGGCCCCGCTGCTTCAGGCGTTCGAGTGAGTCAGAACTCACCTGAAACCCCGGCGAGCCACGCGTCTGAACTCGGCACGAGCAGCGGGGTGAGCGTCGCCGACGGCGCCAGACGCGCTGCGCGCGGTGGATCTCCAGGCATGTCGTCCGTTGCGAACCACGTGAGCCCGAGCCCGAGCGCCGCCCCAATCGCAGCGGAACCGAGGCTGAGGTGCGTTCTTGCCGAGTCTCCGGCGAGCAAAGCGTAGGTTCCGGCTCCAATCAGGCCGCCGCCCACGCCGCCAAGATCGACGAAGCGGACGCGCGCGACGCTGGGCGCGAGCATGGGAGCGAAAATGACTCCGCCCAGTAGGCCGGCGTTGTAGCCAATCGCGCCGCTGAGCAGTGCCGTCTCAGTGCGGCGACTCCCCGCAGGCTCCAGCGCCGCGGCAGCGAAGCCGCCGAGCAGCCCGCCCCACAGGGTGGTCGAGGCGGTGAAGGAGACACGTCCGGCGGTGGGCTCGCGCAGCGCACCAAGCACGCCACCGCCGATTCCGCCTAGGGTTGCGCCGCTCCAAAGCAACGTGGCCACTTGCTCCGACTGCCAGCGGGAGCTGGCCTTGTCGCCCTTGGCCCAGGCGTGCTGCATCGCGACCACCCACATGGCCTCGCCGAGGCCAAGGTACAGACCGATCGAGATCGACTGGGGAACGCCGCGCCGGAACGGGCGGTAGTCGTCGGCGACGGCGACGCTACCCACCGCCGCCGTGGTCAGCGCGGCAAAGGGCAGGATGGCGCTGCCCAGTGTCTTGGGTTGGGTGAGCAGCGCGACCCAGGTGCTGGTGCCAAGGCCGTAGATGAAGGCGCTGGTATAGAGCAGCGAAAGCTCGTCCGTCTTTCGCAGATTCGGCGCGACCTTTGCTCGGGATTGCAGCTTGACGCGAGCGATGGACGCAAGCTCGCGGGCCAACCTTCGCTGCTCGGGATCCGAAGTTTCCGTTGCCAGGCGTTCGAATTCAGTGGCGGCTTCCTCATCGTGATCTCGCAGTAGCGCTTCACGGGCGCGCTGGTAGCGCTGTTCCCAGGCGTCGGGCCGCGGTTCGGCATTGACCTGCTGGGGCGCGAGCCCAAGTGTGCAGCACACCGCAGCGAGCGAGCTCAAGAGCCGGAGCGACTGGGGTCTTTTGTGGGAATTTCGCAGCATCGTGACGGTTCCACTTCAGAAGCTCGCCGCGGTGGCAGCGCCTAGCACGAGTTCCGTGGCACGGGCCCGCGCGGAGCCCATCTGACCAAGGCGCAGGTTGCGCTCGGCGAAGAGCTCAAGCGCCCCAAGCAGAAGGCCCCGATAGCCGAGCGTCAGGCGAGTCGTCGACGCCGCATCGAAAATGGGCGGGGCGACCCGTTCGTCGACTGAGCCGAAAGCCCAACCTATCATGGTTGCGCCAAGGGTGAAGGGTTGCCGCTCCATTTCGAGCCCGGTGGCGACGCGCCCGCCAGCGCCGAAGTAGTAGGCGAACTCGCGCAGCGGACGCGGCAGCCGAGCCAGATCGCCCCGATACGCGTCTGACGCGAAGGCGTGGACGCCGCCATAGGCCGGGCCGGCCTC